>DATKFT010001178.1:0-5306 GCA_035544335.1 Pseudorhodoferax sp. | reverse complement strand
GGAATTCGTCTTCGAATGGGAGGGCAAGGACCGCAATGGCAAGCAGGTGCGCGGCGAGACGCGTGCGGCCGGCGAGAACCAGGTCCAGGCATCACTGCGGCGCCAGGGCGTGTTCCCGACCAAGATCAAGAAGCGCCGCATGCGCGGGGGCAAGTCCATCCGCCCCAAGGACATCGCCATCTTCACGCGCCAGCTGGCCACCATGATGAAGGCCGGCGTGCCGCTGCTGCAGGCTTTCGACATCGTGGGCCGCGGCAATGCCAACGCCAACGTGACGCGCCTGCTCAACGACGTGCGCATGGACGTGGAGACGGGCAGCTCGCTGAGCGCAGCGTTCCGCAAGTTTCCGCGCCATTTCGACAGCCTGTACTGCAACCTCGTCGAAGCCGGCGAGGCCGCGGGCATCCTGGAAGCCTTGCTGGACCGGCTGGCCACCTACATGGAGAAGACCGAGGCGCTGAAGTCCAAGATCAAGTCCGCGCTGATGTACCCGATCTCGGTGGTCGTGGTGGCCTTCATCGTCGTCTCGGTCATCATGATCTTCGTGATCCCGGCCTTCAAGGAGGTGTTCAGCTCCTTCGGCGCCGACCTGCCCGCGCCCACGCTGCTCGTGATCGCGATCAGCGAGTTCTTCGTCGCGTACTGGTGGCTGATCTTCGGCGTGCTGCTCGGCGGCACCTATTTCTTCGTGCAGGCCTGGCGGCGCAACGAGCGCGTGCAGCAGGTCATGGACCGGCTGCTGCTCAAGCTCCCGGTCTTCGGCACGCTCATCGAGAAGTCCTGCATCGCGCGCTGGACCCGCACCCTTGCCACCATGTTCGCCGCGGGCGTGCCGCTGGTGGAGGCGCTGGATTCCGTGGGCGGCGCCTCGGGCAACTCCGTGTTTGCCACGGCCACCGACAAGATCCAGCAGGAAGTCTCGGTCGGCACCAGCCTCACCTCGGCCATGACCAATGCCAGGGTGTTTCCGAGCATGGTGCTGCAGATGTGCGCGATCGGTGAGGAGTCCGGCTCCATCGACCACATGCTCGGCAAGGCCGCCGACTTCTACGAGCAGGAGGTCGACGACATGGTCGCCGGCCTGTCCAGCCTCATGGAGCCCATCATCATCGTGTTCCTGGGTGGGCTGATCGGCGGCATCGTGATCGCCATGTACCTGCCGATCTTCAAGCTGGGCCAGGTCGTCTAATGCCGGGGCCGGCTTGGCTGGATGCCGCCATCGGCGGCGTCCTGGGATTGCTCATCGGCAGCTTCCTCAACGTCGTGGTCTACCGGTTGCCCGCCATGATGTACCGCGGCTGGCTGCGCGAGGCGGCCGACAACCTGATGGCGGCCGACCCCGGGATGGGCGTTCCCACCTCGCTGTGGGACCTGGTGTTCGGCGGCAAGACCGCGCCGCCGCGCCATCTGCACGCCAGCGCCGGCGCCGCCGGCGAGGCGCTCGATGCGCTCGCGCCGCTGGACCTGGTGCGTCCTGGCTCGCACTGCCGGGCCTGCGGCCGCCCCGTGCGCTGGTACGAGAACCTGCCCGTGCTGAGCTGGCTCGCGCTGCGCGGCGCCTGCGCGGGCTGCGGCATGCGCATTGCCTGGCGCTATCCGCTGGTCGAGCTGGCCACCGGCGCGCTGTTCGCGCTGTGCGCGTGGCGCTGGGGCCTGAGTCCGGTGGCCGGGGCCTGGGCACTGTTCGCGGCACTCCTGCTGTGCCAGTTCCTGATCGACCTGGACACGCAGCTGCTGCCCG
Source organism: Pseudorhodoferax sp. (assembly GCA_035544335.1). Taxonomy (GTDB): domain Bacteria; phylum Pseudomonadota; class Gammaproteobacteria; order Burkholderiales; family Burkholderiaceae_C; genus Pseudorhodoferax. The sequence continues at coordinate 3,565 of DATKFT010001178.1, read as the reverse complement.
ACACGCTGAACTACATGCTGCTGTGGGCCGGCCTGCTGGCCAGCGCGCTGGGCTGGACCGTGCCGTTGTCGGCAGCGGTCTGGGGCGCGGCCATCGGCTACCTCGTGCTGTGGAGCTTCTTCCACGCCTACCGCCTGCTCACGGGCAAGGAAGGCATGGGCTACGGCGACTTCAAGCTGCTCGCGGGCCTGGGTGCCTGGCTGGGCGCCGACCACCTGCTCGCGATCCTGCTGCTGTCCTCCGTCGTCGGCGCGCTGCTGGGCGGCGCGCTGCTGCTGCGTGGACGGCTGGCGCACAAGGACGTGCCGATCGCGTTCGGCCCCTTCCTGGCCGGAGCCGGGCTGCTGTGCCTGGTTCTCGGGCCCGACCAGGTGCGCCACCTCGCGCCGTTCGCCTTTCCGTGGGGATGACATGAAGACACTGGGCCTCACGGGCGGCATCGGCAGCGGCAAAAGCACGGTCTCGGCCATGCTGGTCGAGCGCGGCGCGGCGCTCATCGACGCCGACGCCAACGCCCGCGCTGTCACGGCCCCGGGCGGGGCGGCGATCGACGCCATCCGTGCGGAATTCGGTGCGGATGCGCTCACGTCCGAGGGAGCGATGGACCGTGCCCGCATGCGCGCGCTCGCGTTCAGCGACCCGGCGGCCAAGCGCCGGCTCGAGGCCATCGTCCACCCGCTCGTGGGCGCGCTGGGCGCGCAACAGCTCGAGGCCGCGCGCCGGTCCGGGTCCGGCTGCGTGGTCTACGACATCCCGCTGCTCGTGGAGTCCGGCCGCTGGCGTGCGCAGCTCGATGCCGTGCTCGTGGTCGATTGCAGCCCCGGCACGCAGGTGGCACGCGTGGTCCAGCGCAGCGGCCTCAGCGAAGAAGCCGTGCTGGCCATCATCGCCGCGCAGGCCCCGCGGGCGGCCCGGCTGGCCGCCGCAGACGCCGTGATCCACAACGATGGCATTTCCCTGGACCAACTGCGGGAAGAGGTCCGCGGGTTCGCACTGGCCTTCGGGCTATGATTGCCAGCGAACGGAAGCCGAGCGTGATCCTTTACGAGTACCCCTTCAACGAACGCGTCCGCACCTATCTGCGCCTGGAGCATCTGTTTCGCCGCCTGGTCGAGCTGATGCCGCGCGAGCACCCTGTCGACCACCACTACGCGCTGGTCACGCTGTTCGAGATCATGGACGTGGCGGCCCGTGCCGACCTCAAGTCCGATGTGCTCAAGGACCTGGAGCGCCACAAGAGCCAACTGGCCAGCTACCGCGAGAACCCCGCCATCGACCAGCGCGTGCTGGAAGACGTGATCGGCCAATTGGAGCAGTGCTTCACGGCGCTGCACGAGCAGCCCGGCAAGGCCGGCCAGCCGCTGACCGAGAACGACTGGCTCATGAGCCTGCGCAGCCGCGTCAGCATTCCGGGTGGCACCTGCGGCTTCGACCTGCCCGCCTACTATGCCTGGCAACACCAGGACGCCAGCGTGCGCCGCAAGGCCATCGGCGAGTGGAGCACCACGCTCGCGCCGCTGGCCGAGTCCATCCAGCATCTGCTCAAGATGCTGCGCGACTCGGGTGCGCCGCAAAAGGTCGTGGCGCTGGCAGGCCAGTTCCAGCAGACCTTGCCGCAGGGGCGCACCTACAACCTCATGCGTCTGCGCATCGATTCCTCACTGGAGCTGATCCCCGAGATCAGCGGGAACCGCCTCATGGTCTCCGTGCGCCTGATGCGCCTGGGCGAGGATGCCAAGCTGCACCAGGCCAGCGACGATGCGGCCTTCGAAGTTGCCTTGTGTGCCTGACATGACCGCTGACACGTCGGCACGCTGGGTGGTCTGCCCCACCTGCAAGGGCAAGAGCCTGTACGCCCCCCGCAATGCATTCCGGCCGTTCTGCAGCGAGCGCTGCAAGAACCTGGACTTCGGCGCCTGGGCCAGCGAGAGCTTCGCCGTGCCCGATCCCACGCCACCGGACGACCAGCCCTTCGGCGATCCGCGCCTGCAGTAAGCCTGCGCTCAGGCGCAGGTCGCGCCGCTGAATTCCCGTTCGGCCGCGAGCCAGTCCAGCACGGGCAGCGTGCCCGGCAACACGGGCGACACCCGTACCGGCAGGTCGGCCCAGGCGAAGCGCTGGCCTTCGCGCATCTCCAGCCGGCCCGTCCACGCGCGCACCTTGCAGAAGTTCAGGCGCACCAGCGCATGCGGGTAGTCCACGCACTCCACGCGCCAGGGCTCGGCGGCAGCGATCACGATGCCGATCTCCTCCTGCAACTCGCGGCGCAGCGCCTGCTCCACGGTCTCGCCGGCCTCGAGCTTGCCACCCGGAAACTCCCAGTAGCCCGCGTACACCTTGCCTTCGGGCCGGGAGGTCAGCAGGAACTGGCCATCGGCCGACAGCAGCACGCCAACGGCCACGTCGATGGGCTGGCGGTCGGGACCGCCCTCGCGCGGCCGGTCTCCATCGGCCACCAACGGCACCTCGGCACTCATGCCGCGGCGTGCCGGCCCGCGTAGTCGCGCGCGAACTGGTAGGCCACACGGCCACTGCGCGAGGCGCGCTCGAGTGCCCAGACCAGCGCCTCAGGCCGTGCCGCCTCGATGGCGGCATCCGGCACCCCGAACGAGCGCAGCCACTGGGCCACGATGGTCAGGTACTCGTCCTGCGTGAACGGGTAGAAGCTGACCCACAGGCCGAAGCGCTCGGACAGCGAGATCTTCTCCTCGACCACCTCGCCCGGGTGCAGCTCACCGTCGTCCGTGTGCTTGTACGTGAGGTTCTCCTTCATGTACTCGGGCAGCAGGTGGCGGCGGTTGCTCGTCGAGTAGATCAGCACGTTGGGCGTGGACGCTGCCACCGAGCCATCGAGGATGGACTTGAGCGCCTTGTAACCGGCCTCGCCATCTTCGAAGCTGAGGTCGTCGGCGAAGATGATGAACTTCTCGGGCCGCTGGGCCACGACCTCGACGATGTCGGGCAGGTCCACGAGATCGGCCTTGTCGACCTCGATCAGGCGCAGGCCGCGCGGCGCGTACTCGTGCAGGCAGGCGCGGATCAGCGAGGACTTGCCGGTACCACGCGCGCCCGTCAGCAGCACGTTGTTGGCAGGCTTGCCTTCGACGAACTGCAGCGTGTTGCGCTGGATCTTTTCCTTCTGGCCGTCGATCTCCTGGAGATCGGAAAGGCGCATCGCGCCCACATGGCGCACCGGCTCCAGCAGCGCATGGCCCGAGCTGCGCTTGCGGTAGCGGTAGGCGATGGAGGCATCCCAGTCGGGCTCGGACAGAGGGGCCGGCAGCACGCGTTCGATGCGCGCCATGAGCTGCTCGGCGCGCAGCAGCATGCGTTCAAAGTGTTCGTTCATCTGGACAGTCCATGGGGCAACATGCACCGCGGCGCCCTCTGCGGAAGGCTTGGCCAGGCGCGCGGCGCGGAGACGGGAACGGGTGGCTCAAGACCGGTAGTCGGCGTTGATGCTCACGTAGTCGTGCGAGAGGTCGCAGGTCCAGACCGTGTCGACGGCCTCGCCACGGCCCAGGCCCACGCGGACCGTGATCTCGCTCTGCTTCATGACGCGCTG
>DATKFT010001177.1:0-9929 GCA_035544335.1 Pseudorhodoferax sp. | reverse complement strand
GCCGCGGCGTCGCCGAGGGCCTGGAGATCGTCGCGCGCGGCGACCGCAAGACCTCGCGCGTGGTCGGCCGCGCGGTGCGCGACCTGCGCCTGCCCAGCCAGGCGCATTTCGGGCTCATCGTGCGTGGCCTGCCCGACCCGCAGGCCATCGTGGCAGACGAGGCCGAAGGCGCGCAGCCGGCGGCGCCGCAGGTCATCATCCCCAGCGGCGACACCGTGATCCAGAGCAACGACCACGTGGTGATGTTCGTCCCGCACAAGCGGCTCATACGCGACGTGGAAAAGGCCTTCCGCGTCAGCGCCGCGTTCTTCTGACGGCCCGCGCATGCGCGACATCTTCCCCGTCCTGCGCGTGCTGGGCGTGATGCTGAGCTGCATGGGCCTGGCCATGGTGCTGCCGCTCGGGGTCTCCTGGTACCTGCGCGACGGCGTGACCGATGCCTATTTCGTCGCGCTGCTCGTGACCCTGCTGGCCGGCGCCGTGCTCTGGCGCGGCATGCAGCGCTACCGGCGCGAACTGCAGCCGCGCCACGGCGTCATGCTGGTCTCGCTGGCCTGGTTGCTGCTGCCGCTGTTCGCGGCGCTGCCGATCAAGCTCGCGTTCGAGGAGATCTCGCGCCCGCTGAGCTTCACGCACGCCTACTTCGAGGCCGTCTCCGGCCTCACGACGACGGGCGGCACGGTGCTGACCAAGCTGGACACCTTGCCCGTGTCCGTGAACTTCTGGCGCACCTTCCTGCAGTGGGTGGGCGGCATGGGCATCCTGATCCTGGCCGTGGCCGTACTGCCGCTGCTGGGCGTGGGCGGCAGCCAGCTGTTCAAGGCCGAGGCCGCCGGGCCGATCAAGGACAACAAGCTCACGCCGCGCATGGCGCAGACCGCCAAGGGGCTGTGGGGCGTGTACGCCACGCTGTCCATCGCCTGCGGGCTGGCCTATTGGGCCGGCGGCATGTCGCCCATGGACGCCGTCATGCACATGTTCTCCACCGTGAGCCTGGGCGGCCTGTCGCCGCACGACGCGAGCTTCGGCTACTTCAACTCGGTGAAGCTCGAGCTCACGGCCCTGGTGTTCATGCTGTTCGCGAGCTGCAACTTCGCGCTGTACTTCACCGCCGTGCGCAAGGGCCGCTGGAGCGTGGCGCTGTCGGACCCCGAGCTGCGCGCCACGCTCGGCGTGCTGGTCGGCGGCGGCCTGCTGGCTGCGCTGCTGCTGTGGGCCAAGGGCGTGTACGCGCCGCTGGACGCGCTGCGCCACGGCATGTTCCATGTGGTCTCGGTTGCCACCACCACGGGCTTCATCACGCAGGACTATCTGCTGTGGCCCGTGTTCCTGCCCGTGTTCATGCTGCTGCTGTCGGGCATCGCGACCAGCGCGGGATCCACGGGCGGCGGCATCAAGATGGTGCGCGTGCTGATCCTGCTGCAGCAGGCGCGGCGCGAGATCCGGCGGCTCGCGCACCCGCGCGCGGTGCAGCCCGTGCGCCTGGGCCGCGCGGTCGTGGACACGCCCGTGATCTTTGCCGTGCTGGCCTTCATGCTGGTCTACGGCGCCACGGTCATCGGCCTGTCCATGGTGCTCATGCTGACCGACCTGGACCCCGTGACGGCCTTCAGCGCCATCATCGCCAGCGTGAACTGCATGGGCCCGGGCCTGGGCGCGGTGGGCCCTGCCTCCTCGTTCGCGGTGCTGAGCGACTTCCAGATCTGGGTCTGCTCGCTGGCCATGCTGATGGGCCGGCTGGAGATGCTGAGCTTCATGGCGCTGCTGACGCCCTCGTTCTGGCGCAACTGATCAGCGTGCCCAGCCCTTGAGCCGGATCGCCCCCGCGATGATGGCGGCGTAGAGCGCCAGGCTCGCGGCGACCACGGCATAGAACGCATCGGCCGGCGCCTGCAGCCAGCCCACGCAGACCCAGCCGCCGACCGCCACCACGAACAGCCGTGCCAGACTGCCGACCAGCGGCCACAGCATGCGCCCCGCCCCCTGCGAGGCGAAGAACAGCGCCAGCCCCAGGCCGAACAGGCCGTAGCTGGCGCCCACGATGCGCAGGTAGCGCATGCCCTGAGCGCGCACGTCCGGGTCGGTCGTGAACATGTCCATCCAGAGCCCGGGCGCCAGCGCCACGGTCAGGCCGATGCCGCCCGTGATCGCGGCCACCAGCGCACCGCCCAGCCAGGCCGCGCGCACGGCGCGCGCCATCTGGCCGGCCCCCATGTTGGTCGCCACCAGCGTGGTCAGCGCGGTGCCGAAGCCGAACGCGATCGGCACCAGGATGTACTCCAGCCTGGCCGCCACGCCATAGCCGGCCAGCGCCACGGTGCCATAGCTGCCGACCACGGCCGTGGCGGCCGCGATCGAACCGTTGCTGATGACCGGGCTCAGCGCGGCCGGCAGGCCCACGCGCAGGATGCCCGCCAAGGCCGCGCGCTCGGTGCGCCAGGGGCCAGCACGCAAGGGCACCGTGGCGCCCGACCGCAGCAGCGCGGCCGCCAGCACCAGCGCCGACACGGCATTGACCGTCAGCGTGCTGAGCGCCGCGCCGGCCACGCCCAGGCCCGGCAGCGGCCCCCAGCCGAACACCAGCGCGGGGCACAGCAGCAGGTGTGCGAGCGTCGCACCCAGCATGGCCAGCGAGGGAAGCACCATGTTGCCAGCGCCGCGCACGATGCCGGCCAGCACATTGACCGCCCAGATCGCCAGCGCGCCGCCGAACATCACGTTCGAATACGCCAGCGCAGCATCGAGTGCGGCGCCGCGCCCGCCCATCGCGGTGTAGACCGGCCTGCCCCCACCCAGCAGCACGAGCATGAACAGCGCCGCCATGGCCAGGCCCACGAGCAGGGCATGGCGCGCCAGCTGCACGGCGTCGGCCGCGCGGCCCGCGCCGAGCGCGCGCGCCACGGCGGCCGTGGTCGCGCCGCCGATGCCGCCGGCCGACATCTGCACCATGAGCATGGACAGCGGCAGCACCAGGGCCACACCGGCCAGCGCATGCGGCCCCAGGCGGCCGAGGATGTAGCCGTCGTAGCCGATCTGCAGCGTCATCGCGAACAGGCCCAGCACGTTGGGCGTGGCCAGGCGCAGCAGCGTGGGCAGCAGCGGCGCATGCAGCAACTGCTGCGTGCGGTCCGCGGCCGCCGTGGTCGTGGCGGTGGCGGACGCGGACAGGGCGGCGGCGGCCGTCATGCCGGGCTCAGCGCTGGACCGGCACGAGGTAGACGCCGGGCTCGGCCGACAGCCCCGCCTTGACCTGGCGCGTGATCGCATCACCCAACACCTCCTCTGCACCCGCGGCCAGGCCGTCGAATGCGGCGCGCACGATGTCTTCGGGCGTGGACTTGGGGGCATCGAGGCCGCGCGTGAGGTCGGTGTCGACAAAGCCCATGTGCAGGCCCAGCACCTGCGTGCCCTGGCCACGCAGCGCGTGGCGCAGCCCGTTGGTCAGCGACCAGGCGGCCGACTTGCTCGACCCGTAGACCGCCAGCGTGGGCGAGCTGATCCAGCTCGCGACCGACAGCACGTTGAGGACCCCGCCACCGCCGTTGGCCTGGAGCACGGGCGCAAAGGCACGTGCGAGCAGCAGCGGGCCGAAGTAGTTGGTCTCCAGCTGCGCACGGGCGGCCTCCACGGCGCCGTCGGCCATGAAATCGCCAGGGATGGCGATGCCGGCGTTGTTGATGAGCAGCGTCACGTCGCTGCAGCGCGCGGCCGCGGCGGCCACCTGCTCGGGCTGCGTCACGTCCAGCGCCACGGGCTCCACGCCGGGCAGCTGGATGCTGGCCGGATCGCGCGCGGCCGCGTAGACCTTGCGCGCGCCGCGTGCGAGCGCCTCGCGCGCGAAGGCCAGGCCGATGCCGCGGTTGGCACCGGTGATGAAGACGGTGGCTTGGCTCAGCTGCATGGAAAACCTCCTGGGTTGATGGATATGACGACCGTCATATTTCTGGATGCACGAAGAAGAACGGGATGGCTGCGCGCGCCTCAGGGCGCGGGCGCGGTGTCGAACTGCTGGAGCAGGCTGCGCCGTGTGGCGGCGAGCAGCGCACGGCCCTCGGCGTTGTCGCCCAGCGCGCGCGCAAGCTGCAGCGCACCGACCATCTGCGCGGCCACCACGCCGGCCTGGTCGGCGGCTTCGGCCGGCAGGCACCGGCGCACGGCGGCCATGAGCTTGTGCACGCGTGCGGCACCGGCCTGTGCCACCGCGTCCGCCTGGCGCGGCATCTCGCCGGCCAGCGCCGCCACCGGGCAACCCTGCGCGGCGCCGGCCAGGTGGGCCTCCGACAGGTAGGCCTCCACGAGCGCGCGCAAGGGGCTCGCGCCGCGCGCCTGGCGCTGGGCCATGCTTTTGGCCAGCCGGGCCGCACTGTCGCAGCCGGCATGCGTGATCGCCTCGCTGAGCAAGGCGTCGCGCGACTCGAAATGGGCATAGAAGCCGCCGTGCGTGAGGCCCGCACGCTTCATGACGTCGGCCACGCCCACGCCCCAGAAACCCGCCTCGCGCATGACCTGGGCAGCGGTCTCGACGATGCGGTCGTGGGTCTGTTGCTTGCGGCTCGGGGCGGCTTCCATGGTCGAAAAAGAGCAGAAATATGATGATCATCATATTTCGAATGCTTGTATCCGCGGACCTGCCACCCCATATCCCTAGAATTCATTCAAATATTCGCCATCCCCAAGGGCCTCTTCCATGGTTCCCCACCTCATCACGGCGTTGACCGGCCCGATCAACGAGCTCGAGCAACGCATTCTGGATTCCGCGCCAGCCATCGAACGCTGGTTCCGGCTCGAGTGGATGGAGCACACGCCGCCGTTCTACTGTTCCGTCGACATCCGCAACGCCGGCTTCAAGCTCGCGCCCGTGGACACCAACCTGTACCCGGGCGGCTGGAACAACCTCACGCAGGCCATGCTGCCGCTGGCCGTGCAGTCGGCCATGGCCGCGATCGAGAAGATCTGCCCCGAGGCCAAGAACCTGCTGCTGATCCCCGAGAACCACAACCGCAACACCTTCTACCTGGCCAACGTGGCGCAGCTGCAGCGCATCTTCCACATGGCAGGCCTCAACGTGCGCGTGGGTTCGGTGGATCCCGACATCAAGGAAACGACCACCATCCAGCTGCCCGGCGGCGAGGAACTCACGCTGGAGCCCGTGGTGCGCAGCAAGCGCCGGCTGGGCCTCAAGCACTTCGACCCCTGCACCATCCTGCTCAACAACGACCTGTCGGCCGGCGCTCCGGGCATCCTGGAGGACCTGCACGAGCAGTACCTGCTGCCGCCACTGCACGCGGGCTGGTCGGTGCGGCGCAAGAGTCGCCACTTCCAGAGCTACGAGGAGGTGTCCAAGCGCTTCGGCAAGCTGCTGGGCATCGACCCCTGGCTAATCCACCCCATGTTCGCCAAGTGCGGCGAGGTCGATTTCGCCGAGGGCGCGGGCATGGACTGCCTGCAAACCAACGTGGACGCGCTGCTGACCAAGATCCGTCGCAAGTACAAGGAGTACGGCATCCACGAGAAGCCCTTCGTGGTCGTGAAGGCCGACAACGGCACCTACGGCATGGGCATCATGACCGTGCACGATGCGGCCGAGCTGGAAGGTCTGAACCGCAAGACGCGCAACAAGATGGCCGTGGTCAAGGACGGCCAGCCCGTGCACGAGGTCATCATCCAGGAAGGCGTGCTGACCGCCGAGCGCATGCACGACGCCGTGGCCGAGCCCGTGGTCTACATGATGGACCGCTACGTGGTCGGCGGCTTCTACCGCGTGCATGCCGACCGCGGCACCGACGAGAACCTCAACGCGCCGGGCTCGCGCTTCGTGCCATTGGCTTTTGCCGAGAGTACGCACTTACCCCAGCACGGCATGAAGCCGGGCGCGAGCGCACCGAACCGCTTCTACATGTACGGCGTGATCGGCCGGCTCGCACTGGTCGCAGCCAGCTACGAGCTGGAAGCCACGGACCCCGAGGCCGAGGTGTACTGAGTTCCACGCAGGGCGGACGGGCACCGGCCCTGCGCCGGCGCCCGTCCCGCGGCAGCGCGAGCGCAGTTGCTGCAGTGCAACATCGTCAAGCGCATCCCTTGCCCGCGCCGGGCCGAAGCGCACAATAGCCCTCCCGCGAATCACAGCCGCTGGCCGCGTGGCCGAGCGGTGCGCCTTGCAACACGCAAAAACCCCGCTCGCGGCGCTCACCTTGGGCGCCATCGGTGTCGTCTACGGCGACATCGGCACCAGCGTCCTGTACGCGGTCAAAGAGATCTTCGGCTCCGGCCATGTGCCGTTCACGGTGGACAACGTCTATGGCGTGCTGTCCATCCTGTTCTGGACGCTGACGGTCATCGTCTCGCTCAAATACGTGGTGCTGGTGCTGCGCGCCGACAACGCGGGCGAAGGTGGCCTGGTCGCCATGCTCGCGCTGGCCTCGCAGTCGGTGAAGGACAAACCACGGCTGCGCCAGGTGCTGCTGCTGGTCGGCATCTTCGGCACCTGTCTGTTCTACGGCGACGGCGTGATCACGCCAGCGATCTCGGTGCTGTCCGCGGTCGAGGGCCTGGAGGTGGTGTCGCCGGCCTTCCGCAAGGCAGTGATCCCGCTGACTTTGGTGATCCTGTTCGCGCTGTTCGCGCTGCAAAAGCGCGGCACGGCCGGCATCGGCCAGTTCTTCGGCCCGCTGACGCTGGTCTGGTTCATCGCCATCGCGCTGCTGGGCGTCTCGCACATCTGGCACCACCCCGAGATCCTCTACGCGATGAGCCCGCACCACGCGCTGCGCTTCATCTGGCAGAACCCGGGCACCACCTTCATCATCCTGGGGGCCGTGGTGCTGGCCGTGACCGGCGCCGAAGCCCTCTACGCCGACCTGGGCCACTTCGGCAAACGGCCGATCCGGCTCGCCTGGTTCAGCGTGGTGATGCCTGCGCTGACACTGAACTACTTCGGCCAGGGCGCGCTGCTGCTGCGTGAGCCCGAGGCGGTCAAGAACCCCTTCTTCATGATGGCGCCCGAATGGGCGCTGCTGCCGCTGGTCTGCATGGCCACGGTCGCGGCGGTCATCGCCTCGCAGGCCTTGATCACGGGCGCGTTCTCGGTCACCAAGCAGGTGATCCAGCTCGGCTACCTGCCGCGCCTGCAGATCCAGCACACCAGCGTGAAGTCGGCCGGCCAGATCTACATGCCCTTCGTCAACTGGGGCCTGTTCCTGGCCATCGCGCTGGCGGTGGTGATGTTCAAGTCCTCCAGCAACCTGGCCGCGGCCTACGGCATCGCCGTGTGCACGGACATGCTGATCACCACGGTGCTGACCTTCTTCGTGATCCGCCACGGCTGGAAGTACCCGCTGTGGCTGTGCCTGCTCGCCACGGGCTTCTTCTTCCTCGTGGATTTCGCGTTCTGGGCCTCCAACCTCATGAAGCTGTTCGAAGGCGGCTGGTTCCCGCTGTTCATCGGCGGCGTGGTGTTCGTGCTCATGATCACCTGGCACGAAGGCCGGCGCCTGCTCAACGAGGCCCTGCGCGCCAACGCGATCGACCTCAAGAGCTTCCTGGAGTCCGTGTTCGTGAGCCCGCCCGCGCGCGTGGAGGGCACGGCCGTGTTCCTGACCGCCGAGCCCGGCAGCGTGCCCAACGCACTGCTGCACAACCTCAAGCACAACAAGGTGCTGCACGAGCGCAACCTGTTCGTCACCGTGCGCAGCCACGAGCGCCCCTGGATCGGCATGGACAAGCGCCTGCAGATCGAGGCCCTGGGCCACGACTGCTGGCAGGTCGTGCTGCACTACGGCTTCAAGAACGACCCCGACCTGCCGCGCGCGCTCGAGCAGATGCGCCTGCGCGGCTGCGTGATGGAGCCCATGACGACGGGCTACTTCCTGTCGCGCGACGTGGTGGTGCCCACCATCGGCACCGGCATGGCGCCCTGGCGCGAGAAGCTGTTCGCGCAGATGCACCTGAACGCCAGCGCGGCCGCCGACTTCCTCAAGCTGCCCAGCAACGCGGTGGTGGAACTGGGCTCCAAGGTCGAGATCTGAGCGCGCATGCAAAAAGGCCGGCGCCTTGCGGCACCGGCCTTGGCAGGGTCTGTCGACCCGCGGCGATCAGACTTCGCCGGCGCGGATCTCGCCAGCGCGCAGTGCGCGGATCGCCTCGGCCTGTACGGCTTCGCGGCTCAGCTGGCTCTGGAACGGGCGGGCGGCGGTGTCCGCGCCCTCACCGACCTGCGGCAGCTGGTGGTTGCGCTTGGCCTGCAGGTACTCGGCTTGCACGGCCTCGCGCGTCAGGGTGCTGCTGGCAACCGAAGGCACGGGGAAGATGTAGCCGACTTCACCATCTGCGTTCACGTCGCGGGCAAATGCCGGCGCGGTGACCAGGCCGGCTGCAGCGATCAGTGCAGTGGCGAGAATCTTGGTGTTCATGGTGCTTTTCCTCATTGACATCTACGATGAATTGAATTTTAAAAATCATCGTGCCGAAGAAAAAGCCGCTTGAAGGCAATGCATCGTTTCGGATTGGGCAATAGTCCTCTGGAACTTTCGCCCTGCCTTTGCCACGCAAAAGGCCCGCGCCTTGCGGCGCGGGCCTCGCATCCGGAAGCCGACGGGGCGTTCAGACTTCGCCGCCCACCAGCTGGCCGTGGCGCACCGCGTACACGGCTTCGGCGCGCACCGCAGCGCGGCTCAGATCGCTCTTGACGGCCGCCACGGCACCGGCATCGGCGCCTTCGCCCACCTGCGGCAGCGCATGGTTGCGCTGGGCCTGCAGGTAGTCGGCGCGCACGGCTTCACGGCTCAAGCCACTCTGGGCGACGGCCACCGGCGGCACGTAACCGACTTCACCCGCGTTGTCGGCGGCAAAGCTCGGAGCGGCAGCAAAACCGACGGCGGCGATCAGGGCGGAGGCAAACAGCTTGGCGTTCATGATGGTTTCCTTTGGGGTGGTGAGGCACTTCTCATTTGGCGAGACCGGACCCTTGTGTCCTGCCCCGTCTCGATGCGTCGTTGTGTGTGCGTCTCATCGATGCCTCCATTGTCGAAGCCGCACCACCACAGAAAAACCAGGTGCGGGGCAATGCATCGTTTCTTCAGAAGCAACAGTGAGCGCCAAAACAAAAGGCCCGCGCCTTGCGGCGCGGGCCTTCGTGTTCCCGTCGCGGGGTGGTGGGAAGTCTTTAGACTTCGCCGCCCACTTGCTGGCCGTGCTGCACGGCGTAGACGGCTTCGGCGCGCACCGCTTCGCGGCTCACGTTGCTCTTGGTCGTTGCCACCGCGCCCACATCGGCACCTTCACCGTACTCGGGCAGCGTGCCGTTGCGCTCGGCCTGCAGGTACTCGGCGCGCACTGCCTCGCGCGTCAGCGTGCTCTTGCTCGCAGTGACCGGGGGCACGTAGCCCACTTCACCGCTGAAGTCGTTGCCCGCAAAGCTGGGAGCGGCTGCGAAACCAGCGGCAGCAATCAGGGCAGTGGCGAAAAACTTCGTGTTCATGGCATTCATCCTTGCAAATCGGTAGGTCGATCCGGTCATCGGGCCCTCCCGGTGATCGCTTCGATGAACCGCGTTTGCGTGTGGCTCATCGATGGGATGAACTGTAAAAGCTCTGCCTTGAAAGAAAAACCGCCCTTCGGGCAATGGATCGTTTCCCGGAACGAAACAGTAACCGGTTTCAGATGTCGCGGTAGAAGGCTTCGACCTGGCCCTTGAGCTTGATCAGCAGCGGGCGGCCGCGGCGGTCCACGGTCTTGCCCGAAGGCACCTTGATCCAGCCTTCGGACAGGCAGTACTCCTCGACATCGTGGCGTTCGCTGCCGTTGAAGCGGATGCCGATGTCGTGCTGGAACACGGCCGCGACATGGTGCGGGCTGCGCGGATCGACGGACAGGTGGTCGGGCAGCGGGGGTCGGGTGCTTGCTTCTTGGTTCATGGCCGCGATTAGACCGCA
>DATKFT010001176.1:0-8628 GCA_035544335.1 Pseudorhodoferax sp. | reverse complement strand
CGCTCAACCCCCGCCTGCGCTGACCGCGCGCCGGACACAAGTCAGACAACGCCAGCCACGAGCCAGCATCCATGTCCCTGCTAGAAGTCCAGAACCTCGTCGTCGAATTTCCCAACCGGCACGGCACGCTGCGTGCGCTGGACGACATCTCGTTCTCCATCGCGCCGGGCGAAATCCTGGGCGTGGTCGGTGAGTCCGGTGCCGGCAAGTCGCTGACGGGCGCGTCCATCATCGGCCTGCTGGAGCCGCCGGGCCGCATCGCAAGCGGCCAGATCCTGCTCGAAGGCCAGCGCATCGACCGCCTGGACCACGATGCCATGCGCCGCATCCGCGGCCGGCGCATCGGCGCGATCTTCCAGGACCCGCTGACCTCGCTGAACCCGCTGTACTCGGTGGGCCGCCAGCTCGTCGAGACCATCCTGACGCATCTGCCCGTCACGGCGGCCGAGGCACGCCAGCGCGCGATCGGCCTGCTGCAGGACACCGGCATCCCGGCCGCCGAGCAGCGCATCGACCACTACCGGCACCAGTTCTCGGGCGGCATGCGCCAGCGCGTGGTCATCGCGCTGGCCCTGGCGGCCGAGCCCAAGCTGATCGTGGCGGACGAGCCGACGACCGCGCTGGACGTGTCGATCCAGGCGCAGATCATCCAGCTGCTCAAGCGCGTGTGCCAGCAGCATGGCGCGGCGGTCATGCTGATCACGCACGACATGGGCGTGATCGCCGAGACCTGCGACCGCGTGGCCGTGATGTACGCGGGCCGCATCGCCGAGATCGGCCCCGTGCACGCCGTCATCAACCGCCCGGCCCACCCGTACTCCGCGGGCCTCATGGCCGCGATCCCCGACATCACGGTCGACCGCGAGATGCTGAACCAGATCGATGGCGCGATGCCGCGCCTGAACGCCATCCCGAAAGGCTGCGCGTTCAACCCGCGCTGCCCCCAGGTGTTCGACCGCTGCAAAGCCGAGCGGCCCGAGCTGCTGGACGCCGGTGCGAGCCGCGCGGCCTGCTGGCTGCATGCCGGAGCGCTGCGATGAGTGCCGCGGTCCCGCAGGCCGGCGATGCGCCCGTCAACGCCGAGGCTCAGCCCCTGGTCCAGGCGCATGACCTGGCCAAGGTCTTCGACGTTTCGCCGCCCTGGCTCAACCGCGTGATCGAGCGCAAGCCGCGCGCGCTGCTGCATGCGGTCGACGGCGTGAGCTTCTCGATCGAGAGAGGCAGGACGCTGGCCCTGGTCGGCGAATCGGGCTGCGGCAAGAGCACGGTGGCGCGGCTGCTCGTGGGCCTGTACGCGCCCACGCGCGGTGGCCTGACCTTCGATGGCCAGGACGCGCATGCCGCGTTCAAGGCCTCCGAGGGCCGGGCCGGCAGCGAAGGGGCGGCGCTGCGCCGGCGCATCCAGATGATCTTCCAGGACCCCTACGCGAGCCTGAACCCGCGCTGGGTGGTCGAGGACATCGTCGCCGAGCCGCTGCTCGAGCATGGCCTGATCGCCGACCCCGCCGGGCGCCGCGCACGCGTGGGCGAGCTGCTGCAGTCGGTCGGCCTGTCGCCGCTGGACATGGCCAAGTACCCGCACCAGTTCTCGGGCGGCCAGCGCCAGCGCATCTCGATCGCGCGCGCGCTGGCCACGCAGCCCGACTTCCTGGTCTGCGACGAGCCGACCTCGGCGCTGGACGTGAGCGTGCAGGCCCAGGTGCTCAACATCATGAAGACCTTGCAGCGCAGCAGGGGCCTGACCTATCTGTTCATCTCACACAACCTCGCGGTGGTGCGGCACGTGAGCGACGAGGTCGGCGTGATGTACCTGGGCCGCCTGGTCGAGCTGGCCGACAAGCAAAGCCTGTTCGCGGCGCCGCGCCACCCCTACACGCGCATGCTGCTCGATGCGATTCCCAAGATGCACGACACGGGCCGCGCGCGCACGCCCGTGCAGGGCGAGGTGCCCAACCCCCTGAACCCGCCCACGGGCTGCAGCTTCCACCCGCGTTGTCCGCATGCCAACGCACGCTGCAAGGCCGAGCGCCCCGAGATGCGCAAGATCCACGGCGTGACGGTGGCCTGCCACGCGGTGGAGGAGGGGCGGATCTAGACGGGGTCTAGGCGGAATCTAGGCGGCCTGCGCGAGCGCGGCGGCCGTGACCTCCATGCGGTACTGGTACACGCGCGCATCGACCAGCGCACCGTACGCCGCCGCTGGCGGCTGCAGGTCCGCCAGGATCTTCCGGGCTGCGGGCACGCCCGTGCATTCGAGGACCACGTAGCAGTCCTGCCCACCCATGTAGCTTGCGTCGGCCGTGACGGGCCGTGACAGCGCGGGGTCGGCCTCGACGAAATGGATGGCGCCGGCACCGGGCAGCTGCAGCAGGTCCAGCAGGCCGGCCAGTGCGGGCAGCATCGCTGGATCGCCGGCCGGCCGCAACCGCAGCAGCAGCACGGCCACGCCGCGCACCGTGCCCTGGCTGTGCGCGAGCCGGCCCACCACGCGCGTGGGCGCGATGAAGCGCGTGATGTGGTGCAGGGACCAGGCCGTCTGCTGGGCCAGCGCCGCGCGGTAGGCGGGGCCGTCCAGCACGGCGCTGTCGCGCGTGTTGTAGATCTGCAGGTAGCGCGTCGGCGCGTCGACCGAGGCGTAGCGGCGCGCCTCGATGAAGCCCGGGATCGCCACGCGCTCGGCCATGTGCTCGCGGTCGTTCCAGGTGTTGAAGTCCGCGTCTTCGTGCGGCAGCACCTCCATCGACGACATCAGGATGCCTGTTCCGGAAAAAACCATGTTGTTCAGCTCCTCGTGGGTGGCGGTGTCAATCGATGCGGATGTGGGCGTCGGCAATGACCTTCTCCCACTTGAGCCGGTCGCGCCGCACGGTGTCGGCCAGCTTTTGCGCCGTGCCGCCTTCGATCTCCATGCCCATCTCGGTCAGCCGCGTCTTCACGGACGGGTCCTGCAGGATGGCGTTGACATGCTGGTTGAGCCGCGCGACGACGGCCGGCGGCGTGCCGGCCGGCGCGAGCAGGCCGAACCAGTGCAGCAGCTCGAAGTTCGCAAAGCCCGGCGTTTCGGCGACGGCCGCAAGGCCGGGGTAGGCGGCCGAGCGCTTGGCCGTGGTCACGGCGATCGCGCGCAGCTTGCCGGCCTTGGCCATGGGCATGGACTCGGGGCCGATCGCCATCATGACCGGGACCTGGCCCGACATCAGGTCCTGCAGCGCGGGTGCCCCGCCCTTGTAGGGCACATGGGTCAGGTCCAGCGCGGCGATGCGCTTGTACAGCTCCATGCCCAGGTGGCTGGGGTTGCCGGCCCCGCTGGAGGCGTAGCTCACGGCCGCCGGCGACGCGCGCAGATGGGCCGTGAGCTCCTCGAACGAGCGCACCGGCAGCGACGGATGGACCATCACGATGCTGGGCAGGGTCACGAGCATGGCGATCGGTGCGAAGTCCTTCTCTGCGTCGTAGGCCAGCCGGCCCTTGTAGAGCGTGGGATTCACCGACAGGCCCGCGGTGGAGGCGAGCAGCAGCGTGTAGCCATCGGCGCCGGCCTTGGCGACGAAACTGGCGCCGATCTGTTCGGTGGCGCCCGGCTTGTTCTCGACCAGCACGGGCTGGCCGATGCGCTGCGCGAGCTGCTGGCCGATCAGGCGCGAGACCGTGTCCGAGGCACCGCCGGGTGGGTAGGGCACGACGATGCGCACGGGCTTGTCCGGGTAGTCGGCCGCGCCGGCCAGGCCGGACAGTGCGAGCGAGAACGCGCAGAGCAGGTGTTTCACGGAAATTTGCATGGGCACTCCATGGAGGGGGTGGGGGGTGGACGGGGGAATGGGAAAAGGACGGCAGCACTCCGCCCGGAGCGGCCGAAGCCGCCCCGCGCTGTACTTCAAGAAAGGGGCGCCGGCCTACTGCGGCGTGATGTTGGCGGCCCGCACCAGGCGCTCGTACTGGCCCGCGTCTTCGCGCATGAAGGCCTGGAAGGCGGCCGGCGAATCGCCGACCGGGATCAGCGAGGTCTCTTCGAGCTGCCTGCCGAGCTCGCCGCGCAGGGCCGCCTTGATCGCGCCGTTGATCCTGTCGATCACGGCCGGCGGCGTGCCGGCCGGCGCGGCGATGCCGGTCCAGGTCACCACCTCGTAGTTCGGCAGTCCGGCCTCGCGCATGGTCGGCACGTCCGGCAGCAGGGGCGAGCGCTGGCGGCTCGTGATGGCCAGCGCACGCAGCTTGCCGCTCCTGGCATAGGGCAGGGCGGTGGGCGAGGTGTCGAACAGCAGGTCGATCTGCCCGCCCATCAGGTCCACGAGCGCGGGGGCGCCGCCCTTGTAGGGCACGTGCAGCAGCTGCACACCGGTTTGCTGCTGGAAGATCTCGGTGGCGAAGTGCTGGGCCGAACCCACGCTGGCCGAGCCGAAGGTCAGCTTGCCGGGGCGGGCCTTGGCCAGCGCGATCAGGTCCTGCACGCTGCGTGCGGGCGACTCGGGGCCCACGACCAGGATGTTGGGCTGGTCGACGATGCGCATGATGGGCGCGAAGGCCTTGAGCGGATCGAACGGCGGGTTCGCGTAGAGGAACTGGTTGGCGGCGAACACGCCGGCGCTGCCGACCAGGAGCGTGTAGCCGTCGGCCGGCGCCTTGGCGACATAGCCCGCGCCGACATTGCCCGACGCGCCCGGCTTGTTCTCGACGATGAAGGGCTGCTGCAACGCATCCTGCAGGCTCTTGCCGACCAGGCGGGCCACCATGTCCACACTGCCGCCCGGTGGGAACGGAACGACCAGGCGCACCGGCTTGTTCGGGTAGTCCTGGGCCAGCGCGCACGACGCCGCCAGCGCCAGCGCGGTCGCGATCAGTTTGTGCAGCATGGTGGGTCTCCTCATCGCAGGGTGGGCGAAATGGCGAGCGCGGCCGCGGCGGCGTGCGCGACCTGCAGCAGGGCGTGGTCGGCACCGGCACGGCCGACCAGTTGCAGGCCGATGGGCCGCTCGTCTGCGTCCAGGCCTGTCGGCAGCGCGATGCCGCACAGCGCGAGCAGGTTGATGGGCCGCGTGAAGTGCACGGGGGCGGTGTCGTGGTCGATGTCCTGCAGCCGCGGCGCGGTCGTGGCCGTGACCGGCATCGCGACCGCGGCCAGTTCCAGGCGGTCCAGCTCGGCGGCGAACTGCCGCTGCCATTGCGTGGCCTGGGCCTGGGCCTGCAGGTACTGCACCGCGGTCGTGGACCGCGCGGCCAGCAGGCGCGGCCGTACGGCGGGGTCGATGGGGGCCTCGGGGTCGTCCAGGAAGCGGTCGTTCAGCCAGGCGCCTTCGGCGATCATGATCGCGTTCGTGGGGGCCTTGAAGTCGGCCAGCGGTGCCGGGAAACGGAAGGGCACCAGGCGCCAGCCGGCCTGCTCCAGCTGGCGCAGGTTGGCGGCATGGCATTGCGCCACGGCCGGCGCCAGCGGCGCGAGCTCGGCCGCATCGAGCACGCCGATGCGGCGGCCCGGCTCGGCGGCGGGCGCGGGCCTGCCCGCCAGCGCTTCGAAGCACAGGCGCGCATCGTCGACCGATGCGGCCAGCACGCCCAGGCTGTCCAGCGTAGGGCTCAGCGCATACACGCCGGTGCGCGGCAGTGCATCGATCGTGGGCTTGAAGCCGACGATGCCGCAAAAGGCCGCCGGCACGCGGACCGAGCCGCCGGTGTCCGAGCCGATGGCCCAGGGCACCAGGTGGGCTGCCACGGCCACGGCCGATCCGCTGCTCGAGCCGCCGGGCGCCAGCCGTTCACCGGCGCGGCCGGCCGGGTTGTGCGGCGTGCCCATGTGCGGGTTGGTGCCCCAGGCCCCGAGTGCGAACTGCACGAGATGCGTCTTGCCGATCACGATGCCGCCGGCCTCGGCGATGCGTTGCACGATGGCGGCGTCCTGCTGCGCGACGTTGTGCGCCAGCAGCGGCGAGCCGGCCGTGGTCGCGCGCCCTTGCATGTCGACCAGGTCCTTGAGCGCCACGGGGATGCCGTGCAGCGGCCCGCGGTCGTGGCCGGCCTGCAGCTCCTGATCGGCCCGGTCGGCCGCGGCCAGGGCCTCTTGGGCGTAGACCGCGACGAAGCTCTCGTAGTGCGCATCGTGCGCGGCGATGCGTTGCAGGCAGTCCTGCGTGAGCGTGCGCGCGCGCAGGGCGCCGCTGCGCAGTGCGCGGGCCAGCTCGGCGATCGGCGGGAACGGGGCGGGGCGTGTGGGCATGTTCATGAGGTGCTGGCGGTGGCGGCGAGCCGCGTTTGGAGGATCTGGGGGTAGGTTTCGCCGGCACGCAGCCGTGCGAGCGTTTGTTGCTCGGCCTGTTGCAGCGCGATGGCGCGCTCGGCCAGCGCGCGGGCCTGCTCGGGCGGCATGACCAGCACGCCGTTTTCGTCGGCCAGCACCGCATCGCCGGGGCAAACCCGCACGCCGCCGCAGTCCACGGGCTGGCAGAAGCTGCCGCTGTGGCCGCCGGCGCGCGTCGTGCGTGCGCTGAGGCCGCGCGCCCAGACCGGCAGGCCGATGGCGCGCAACTCGTCGATGTCGGTCACGCAGCCATCGACCACGATGCCCGCGGCGCCGCGCAGTTGCGCGGCCAGCACGCTGGCACCGCCGATGCACGCGATCTGTTCGTCGCCGGCGCGGTCGACGAACAGGAAGTCGCCGGCCCGCAACTGGCCCAGCGCATGGTGCAGGATGGAGCCGTCCAGGCCTTCGCAGCGCACGGTCACCGCGGTGCCCACGCTGCGGCCCACGGCCGCCATGGCGCGGATGCGCCCGTGCAGAAAGCCGCTCTCGTGGAAGTGCCCGATCGTGGCCGGCTCGGCCTGGCGCAGCAGCCGCAGCAAGGCCGGCGCGCAGGGTGCAGGCAGGCCGCCGAGTGCGATGCCTGTCATTTGGGATATCGTGTTTGTTTCATGACAGTCATCGTAGGCAGGCCGTTTCTGCGCGGCTATTGATCAATTCTGCGCATGGTTGATACACGTTCCTTATCGGCCCGCTTCACGCTGCACCAGCTCGAGGCCTTTGTCTGGACGGCGCGCCTGGGCACCGTGCATGCCGCGGCGCGCCAGCTGCATCTGACC
Source organism: Pseudorhodoferax sp. (assembly GCA_035544335.1). Lineage (GTDB taxonomy): Bacteria > Pseudomonadota > Gammaproteobacteria > Burkholderiales > Burkholderiaceae_C > Pseudorhodoferax. The sequence continues at coordinate 1,560 of DATKFT010001176.1, read as the reverse complement.
CAGCCTGCGATCTCGCACCGCATCCGCGACCTCGAGCAGGAACTGGGCATCCAGCTGTTCGAACGCCAGAACCAGCGCCTGTCGGTCACGGCGCTCGGCCGCAATGTGCTGGTCTATGCCGAGCGCGTTCTCGCCTCGGCGCAGGAGATGGCGCGCCTGGATCTGCGCAGCACGATCACGGGCCTGGTGCGCGTGGGGGTGGACGAGTCCTGCGCCAGCGTCGGCATGCCGCAAATCCTCAAGGACATCAAGGACAGCTATCCCGCCCTGCGCGTGGACCTCACGGTGGGCGGGGGCGCGCATCTGCTGCACAAGATCGAGCGGCATGAGCTCGATGTCGCGCTGCACACCGGGCAGAGCCAGCAGCCCGATGTGACCAGCCAGTTCATCGGCCTGACCGAACACCAGTGGGTGGCGGCCCACGAGATGCTGCTACCCGATGGCGACTTCCTGCCGGCCCATGCCTTGGGCCACCGCATCGTCTGCAATGCGCCGCCGTCGACGCTGCACGCTTCGGCATCGCGCTGGCTGGCCTCCGACGGCATCGCGTTCGAGGAGTACAGCAGCTGCAACTCGCTGTCGCTGATGGTGGCGCTGGTGGCCTCCGGCCACGCGATCGCGGTGTTGCCGGCCTCGGTCACGCGTCAGCTCGTGGCCAACCAGGTGCTGCAGGTGCTGCGCGCCAGGCCGGCGATGCCGCACGTGCCCTACTACTTCTCGCACCTCGCGCACCACCGCAGCGAGACCATGGCGCGCATCCTGGACATTGCCCAGCGCAACCTGCACCAGGCCGGATTCTTCCGCGCAGCCGATGGCGAGCAGCCGCAGAAGGAGGACATCGGCTGGGCGGTATGAGCGTGGCCGCGGTGCGCGGCTGCGCCGGCCCGCTCAGGTGTAGCGCTTGCTGCGCAGGTTGTCCTTCATGTCCTGCAGCATGGGTTGCAGGCGCGTGCCGCCGATGCGCAGCGCCACGCAGGTGGCCAGGATGTCGATCACCATGAGGTGCAGCAGCCGCGACACCATGGGGCTGTAGCGGTCGTAGCCCTCGGGGTGGTCGGCCGCCAGGTGGATGTCACCGGCCGCGGCCAGCGGCGAGCCGCTGGCCGTCAGCACGATGGTGGTGGCGCCCTTGCGCCGCGCGATGTCGCAGGCGTCCATGAGGTCGCGCGTGCGGCCCGAGTTGGAGACCACCACCGCGCAGTCGCCGGGCCGCAGCATGGAGGCGCTCATGACCTGCATGTGGCCGTCGCTGTAGCTGATGGTGTTGACGCCGAGCCGGAAGAACTTGTGCTGCGCGTCCTGCGCGACGATGCCCGAATTGCCCGCGCCGTAGAACTCCACGCGGCGCCCGGTCTGGTGCGTGGCGGCCAGCGCCGTGGCCGCGCGTTCGATCGCCAGCACGCCCGCGTCGTTGCGGTACTTGAGAAAGGCCGCCACCGTGTTGTCGATGACCTTGACCATCACGTCGCCGGTCTTGTCGTCCATGTCCACCGCACGGTGGATGAAGGGCACGCCTTCGCTCACGCTGCCGGCCAGCTTGAGCTTGAAGTCCACGAGGCC
>DATKFT010001175.1:0-18846 GCA_035544335.1 Pseudorhodoferax sp. | reverse complement strand
CAGGCGCCGCGCGATCGTGGCGGCAGGCAGCGTCCAGTCGATCGGGGCCTCGGCCTTCTCGATCTTGTGGGCGTAGTTCACGCCCTCGGCCGGCTGGGGCTGCGGGCGCAGCTGACCGGCCTGCGCCAGGCGCAGTGCGTCCACGATCAGGCGGCCACCCAGCACGGCCAGCCGGTCGTGCAGCTGCGCCGTCGTGTCCTCGCCGATGGCCAGCGCCGCGTGCGTGAGCATGTCGCCGGTGTCCAGGCCTTCGTCCATCTGCATGATGGTCACGCCGGTCTGGTCGTCACCGGCCTCGATCGCGCGGTGGATGGGCGCCGCTCCGCGCCAGCGCGGCAGCAGGCTGGCATGGATGTTCAGGCAGCCCAGGCGCGGCAGCTGCAGCACCCACTGCGGCAGGATCAGGCCATAGGCCGCGACCACCATCGCGTCGGGCCGCGCCGTCAGCAGCGCCTCGCGCGCAGCGGCCGCGTCCTCGGGGTACTTGCCGTCCAGGCGCAGGCTGCGCGGCTGGGCCACGGCCCAGCCCTGCTGCACGGCGAACTGCTTGACGGGCGAGGCCTGCAGCTTCATGCCGCGGCCGGCGGGCCGGTCGGGCTGGGTCAGCACGAGGGGAATCTCGAAGCCGGCGGCCTGCAACGCCTGCAGGGCCACCCGTGCGAATTCGGGCGTGCCCGCGAAGACGATGCGCATGGATTCAGTTGATCCTGTGCCGCATGTTGCGCAAATCCATGCCCTGGTGGGCACGGCGCACCACGCCGGCGGAGTCCAGATAGACCCAGAAATAGAGGTCGGTCATCGCGTCGTACAGGCGGTAGGTCATGATGGGACCGTCCCAGCTCGCGACGCGCTCGTGGTCGGGCGCCGGCCCGAATTCGCGCTCGACATCGGCACGCGTCCACGATCCATCGGTGGCGATGCGCGCGAAATCCTTGAGCGTCATGACCTGGCGCACGCTGCCGACCTTGCCGCTGGCGTCCAGGTCGACCATGTAGACCTGCTGGCCAGCCGGCTGCCGCGAATACTGCAGGCGCTGGCCGCCGTCGGGCAGCGCCACGCTGCGCGTGGGCTGGCCCCAGGCCGCCAGCACCTGGTCGCGCCCCATGCCGGGCTGCACGGTGGCGCAGCCGGCCAGCACGGCCAGCATGAGGACGGCGAGCAGGCGGAGGACCATGCGTTCAGGCCTCGTCGCGCGCCACTTCGCGCTGCGCCTTGAGCATCTTGGTCTTGATGCGGTTGCGCTTGAGCGGCGACAGGTACTGCACGAACACCTTGCCCAGCAGGTGGTCCATCTCGTGCTGGATGCAGACGGCCAGCAGGCCCTCGGCCTCGAGGCTGCGCGACTGGCCTTGCGCATCGAGCGCCTGCACGCGTACGCGGCTCGCGCGCTCCACGCCGTCGTAGATGCCCGGAACGGACAGGCAGCCCTCCTCGCCCATCTCACGCTCGGTGCTGGACCAGGTGATCTCGGGGTTGATCAGCACCAGCGGCTGGTCGCGCTCCTCGGACACGTCGATCACGATCACGCGTTCGTGCACGTCGATCTGCGTGGCGGCCAGGCCGATGCCCTTGGCGTCGTACATGGTTTCCAGCATGTCGGCCACCAGGGCCTGGATGCGGTCGTCCACGGCCGCCACCGGCTTGGCCACCTTGTGGAGCCTGGCGTCGGGGTATTGAAGAATCGTGAGCAGAGCCATGGGAACGCGAAGATCGTAGTTGTGGCTATTTTCGCCACTTTTGGCAGAGCGCCTGGCCCCGCAGGGCAATAATCGTTGTCGGATCAGGGGCTCACCCGCACAATCGCAAGCAATTTCTCGCGTGATTTCCGGACGGCGTGGCCCCATCACGCTTCGCTCAAAGAGGATGTTTCCGGTGCAACGCATGACCAACCACCGCCTGGGTACCGTCGCAGCGGCCGCGCTAGCCGCCATGGCCGCACTGCTGGGTGCGCCTGCGCAAGCCCAGACCTATCCGGTCACGCCCGCGCAGCGCGACACCGCCACCCAGGTGGCGCAGGGCGGCGTGGCCCTGTCCGAGCTGGCGCCCAGCGCGCCCGACAGCTACACGGTCAAGGCCGGAGACACCCTGTGGGGCATCTCCGGCGTGTTCCTGGCCCGCCCATGGCGCTGGCCCGAGCTGTGGGGCATGAACCTGCAGGACATCCGCAATCCGCACCTGATCTACCCGGGCCAGCAGCTGTTCCTGCACAAGCAGGGCGACCGTGCGCTGCTCAGCACGCGCGCGCCGGGCAGCGAGGGATTGGCCACGGTGCGCGTGTCGCCCCGCGTGCGCGCCACCTCGCTGGCCGACAGCGCGCTGCCCACGCTGCACCCCAGCGTGATCGAGCCCTTTCTGACTGAAGCGCTGGTCGTCGAGGAAGGCCAGCTGCAGGGCGCGCCGCGCATCGTGGCCGCGCGCGACCAGCGCGTGATGCTGAGCAAGGGCGACCGCGCCTATGCGCGCGGCTCCGCGGAGTTCCCGCTGGCGCCTGTCGTGGGCGCCCCGCCCAGCGGCTACCGCGTGGTGCGCAATGCGGTGCCGCTCAAGGACCCGGTCTCTGGCGCGGTGCTGGGCTACGAGGCCTACTACCTCGGCAAGGCCGTGCTGCTGCAGGGCGAGGGAACGCGCGAAATCCGCGAGCCAGGCGGCAAGAGCCAGCTGGAGGTCGTGCCGGCGTCGATGGACATCGTGTCGGCCAAGGAGGAGATCCGGGTCGGCGACCGGCTGCTGCCCGAGCCACCGCCCGAGCTGCTGAGCTATGTGCCGCATGCACCGGCCGGCGCCATCGACGGCCGCGTGGTGTCGATCTACGGCAGCGGTGTCGCGAACACCAATGCGGCGCAGAGCCAGGTCGTGGCCATCAACAAGGGCTCGCGTGACGGCCTGGAACGCGGCCATGTGCTGTCTGTGCTCAGCGATGGCGGCCGCATGGTGGACAGCACCGACCCCGACAAGGCCCAGATGAGGCTGCCCGACGAGCGCAACGGCACGCTGATGGTGTTCCGCACCTTCGAGCGCGTGTCCTACGGGCTGCTGCTGGACATCCAGAGCGGCGTGAAGGTCGGCGACCGGCTGGTCTCGCCGCGCTGAACCGACCGCCCTGTCGCGCATGGAGCGCAGCGAGCTCGACCACTGGCTCCGGCTGCTGGGCACGCCGGAAGTCGGCAACGAGACCGCGCGCCGGCTGCTGACCGCCTTCGGCACGCCCGAGGCGGTGTTCCTGCAGGACGCCGAAGCCCTGGCCCAGGTCGCGACCGCACTCCAGCGGCGCCACCTCGCCGCGCCCCCGCCCGGACACGCACAGTTGCTGGAATCGACCTGGCGTTGGCTGCAGGAGGCGCCTGCGCTGCGCCGCGTGCTGGTGCTGGGTGCGCCGGACTATCCCGCGTCGCTGCTGCACATGGCCGATCCGCCGCTGCTGCTTTATGCGCAGGGCGCGCTCGCACGCTGGCCGGCATTCGCTGCCGCGTCCGACGCGCGGCGCAGCCTGGCAATCGTGGGTAGCCGCAATCCGACGCCGCAGGGCCTGGTCCATGCGCGGCAGTTCGCGCAGGGCGCCGCGGCCGCGGGCTGGACCGTGGTCTCTGGACTGGCGCGGGGCGTGGACGGCGCCGCGCACAGCGGCGCGCTGGAGGGCACCCCCGAAGACGCAGCGCGGCCCGCGACCGTGGCCGTGGTCGGTACCGGGCTGGACAGCGTCTATCCCGAGGCCCACACGGCATTGGCCCAGGCGATTGCCGCGCGCGGCATGCTGCTGTCCGAGTACCCGCTCGGCACCCCGCCGCTGGCCGCGAACTTCCCACGCCGCAACCGCCTGATCGCGGGCCTGGGCCGCGGCACGCTGGTCGTGGAAGCCGCGCAGCGCTCGGGCTCGCTGATCACCGCGCGGCTGGCCGCCGAGCAGGGCCGCGAGGTGTTCGCGATCCCGGGCTCCATCCACGCAGCGCAATCGCGCGGCTGCCACGCACTGATCCAGCAAGGCGCCAAGCTCGTGACCCGGGTCGAGGATGTGCTCGACGAGTTCGCGCCCGCCGAGGCCACGGCCACCGCCCCCACGGCCGAGGCCGCACCGGACGAGGACGCCGTGCTCGTGCACATCGGCTTCGACCCCATGGGCCTGGACGCGCTGGCGGCCCGCACCGGACTGCCCACGGCAGTGCTGCAGGCCCGGCTGCTCGAGCTGGAACTGGCGGGGCACATCGTGCGCCTGCCCGGCGCGCTGTTCCAGCGCTTCGCCGCCGCCTGAGCGCCGCCCGGCCGCCAGCAGGCGCTCACACCGCAGCCCGGCAGGCGAAGGCCGTCCAGGTTCCGCAAGACGCCTGCGCTATATTGGCCCCATGTTCGAAGTGCTCGCTTACGTCTACGAAAACTACTGGCATGGCGATGCCTGCCCCGAGCCGCAGCAGTTGGGCCGCAAGCTCAGCGCCGTCGGTTTCGAGGCGGAGGAGATCAACCAGGCCCTGGACTGGCTGAGCGGCCTGCGCGGCGGTGCCGCGCGCGAGGCCCTGCCGCCGAGCACGGCGACACGCGTGTACACCGTCGCCGAGCAGGAGCACCTGGGCGCCGAGGGCCTGGGATTCGTGCACCTGCTCGAAGGCGCAGGCGTGCTGCCGGGCGTGCTGCGCGAACTGGTGCTGGACCGCGCGATGGCCGCGCCCGGCACGCCGGTGGCGCTGGCCGACCTCAAGATCATCATCTTGCTGGTGTACTGGAGCTGTGGCACCGAGCCCGATGCGCTGGTGCTCGACGAACTGTCGCAGGACGCCACGACGCGCGTGGCGCACTGAAGGAAACAGCCCCTTTTGGCGGCCTCACTGCGGGTGATGCGCCAGCGCGGCCGGCGCTGAAGCTCAGACCGCCAGCAACCGCCCGGGATCGGCGTCGAGCTTCTCGAGCGCCTGGCGCGTGGCGCGCAGGGTCAGCGCCTCTTCTTCCTGCGGGATCAGCAGGCCGGCCTGCAGATAGGCCGCCAGGCGCTTGACCTGGATCAGCGTGCTGCGCCCGTCCATCGCCGCGAACAGGAACAGCTGGCGGCGCTCGCTGCGCCAGGCCAGCTGCACATGGCTGATCTTCTGGTGGTGGTCCAGCGTGAACCAGTGCCCCAGCTGCAGCTCATGGGCCCAGGCCAGCATGGCCTCGCTGGGCTTGGCGCCGGCGTCGGGAATCACATCGATGGACGAGGCGTCGATGCCCAGCATGAGCTCGATGCTGTCGGCATCCAGCGGCATGTCGCCCATGCTTTCGTCGCTGACGAAATCCTCCAGGTTGGCCAGGCGCTGCGCCATCATGTCGATGCGCGCCTGCGGGATGGCTTCGGTCTTGGACACGAAGGCGTCGGCCAGCGTGTCGCTGATGCGCTTGATGTGCCCTTCCTGCACGGCCGAAGGCAGGCCCAGCAGCGTCATGCCCTGGCGCAGGCGCTGCAGCAGCGCCGGCAGGCTCTGGATCACGCGTGCGCGGTCGCTGCGGTTGGGCTTGGCACTGGCGGCCCAGACCAGGTCGGCCGCCGAGCGCTTGAACGCCACGGCCTCTTCATCCTGCGGCCCCTTGCGCACGGCCGCCATGGCCAGCACCTCGGCCCAGACCTTGAACAGGAACTCGCGCACCTCCTCGCGCACGGGCATGTCCTGCAGCATGTTGCGCAGCTCGATCGTGTACTGGATCGCGAGCGTTTCCTTCTGCTCGACCTGCTGCGCGACGCTGACAACCTTGGAGGCCGCGCCCTTCTCGGTCAGGTACTTGGACAGGAACTTCTGGAACTCGTCGTAGACCAGCTGGAACACGCGCCGCCCGGTCTCGGGGTACTGCTCGATGACCTGCACGACACGCCGGATCTCGGCCTCCAGTGCGCTGCCGCCGATCGCCCGGGCGTCGAAGCCCAGCGCGCACGAGCCCATGCGGTCGATGAGCTGGCGCGCGGGATGGTTCAGCGTGCCGAAGAACTCGGGCTCGGCCAGCGCCACGCGCAGCACCGGCAGTTGCAGCCGGGCGAACCACACGCGCACGGCGGCCGGAATGCGCTCCTCGGCCAGGATGCTCTGGAACATCAGCGCCACGATCTCGATCGTGGCCTTCTCGCTGTCGGTCGAGGCCTTTTTCTTGAGTTCGCTCGAGCGCTCGCGCAGCACACCGGCCACGCGCAGCACACTGGCCTGGTTGTAGACCACGCCGCCGCCCGGCTCGGTCTCGCCGATCAGCATGCTGGAATCGACCGCGCCCTGGCCGCGCTGGATGGCGTCGGCCAGCGTGGGCGAGAGCTCCTGCTTGGCGGTCGCGTCGAACACGCCGCCGGCCTGGTCGCTCAGCACGCGCCGCAGGTGGACCAGCACGCCCTGGGCCCGGCGGCGCGCGCGCGCCAGCGGCGACATCGCGGCCACCATCTGGCCCTCGGACTGCTGGCTTTTGCGCGTGGCCTCGTCCGCCCGCGCCTGCGAACCGCGCCGGTGGTGTTCGGACAGGGGTTCGGGCTCGTCCCAGATGCTGGAGACACCGCGCGCGCCCGCGCCCGGCGCCATCTGCGTCAGGCGCACGCGGTAGCGCAGGTCGCCGTCGGCCTGCACGCCCAGCGAAGCCAGCAGCGCCTCGCACGATTTGCTGGCGTCCAGCACGCCGTCCGCCAGCGCACGCTGCAGCGTCTCGGCCAGCGGCGGCAGGGTCTCGCGGGGCAGGCGGTTCGCCGCCCATTGCTCGACCAGCAGCAGCATCAGGGTCTCGAGGCGCAGCACATCGTTCGCTGGCAGCTCGTCGCGCTTTTCCAGCTGCTGCACGCGCAGGCACAGTTCCGCCAGCGGTCCGCCCGCACGCTCCTGCACGGCCAGGGCCAGCCGCGACGCCACGATCTTGTTCTCGACGACATCGTCGCCGACCAGGGTCAGCTCCAGCGCCGACGGGCCGGTCCGGGACTGGGCGCTGGTGGCCTCGCCCGCGAGGGCCCGCTGCCAGGCTGCCGCCACGCCCTCCTCCCAGGCCTTGCCCTGGCTCTGGAACAACGTCCAGAGGTCACGCCGGCCCTGCATCTCGCGCACGGAGCCGGCCTCGTCCAGCGCCTGCGTCAACCGTTCCTTGACCGCCGCTCCGACCTGACCCAACCGGTGGCTGAGTTCGGTCACATAGTGCTGGCGCACGCGCCGGGCCGCGGAAGCTGCAGAGGTGTCGGAGGTGGCCATGGACGGGTGGGGGAAAGTCCTCTAGACGACGGCGCCTGCGTTGGGATCGTTGGGATCCTCGTCCTTCTTGGCGACCTTCACGAGGTCCTCGCGCTTGACGCCCAGCCACATCGCGATGGATGCGGCCACGAAGCACGACGAGTAGATGCCGAAGCAGATACCGATCGTGAGGGCCAGCGCAAAGTAGTGCAAGGTCGGACCGCCGAAGAAGAACATGGACAGCACCACGAGCTGGGTCGAGCCGTGCGTGATGATGGTCCGGCTGATGGTACCGGTGATGGCCGAGTCGATGACCTCGGCGGTGGACAGCTTGCGGTAGCGCCGGAAGTTCTCGCGCACGCGGTCGAAGATCACGACCGACTCGTTGACCGAGTAGCCCAGCACGGCCAGCACGGCCGCCAGCACCGCCAGCGAGAACTCCCACTGGAAGAACGCGAAGAAGCCCAGGATGATGACCACGTCGTGCAGGTTGGCGATCACGGTGGACAGCGCGAACTTCCACTCGAAGCGGAACGCCAGGTAGACCATGATGCCCAGCACGACCATGCCCAGGGCCTTGAGGCCGTTGGTGGTCAGCTCCTCGCCGACCTGCGGTCCGACGAACTCGACGCCGCGCAGCGTGACGCCGGGGTCGACGGCCTTGAGCGCCTGCACGACCTGCTCGCTCTGCTGCGTGGCATTCATGTCCTTGCGTGCGGGCAGGCGGATCTGCACGTCGCGCGAGGAGCCATAGGCCTGCACCAGCACGTCGGAATAGCCGAGTGTGCCCACGGTGTCGCGCACCTTGCCGATGTCGGCCGACTGCTCGTAGGCCACTTCCATGACCGTGCCGCCCGTGAACTCCACCGACAGGTGCAACCCACGGTGGAACAGGAAGAACACGGCCAGCGCGAAGGTGATGAAGGACACCGCGTTCAGCACCAGCGCGTGGCGCATGAACGGGATGGTCTTGCGGATGCGGAAAAACTCCATATTCTTCTCCAGCCCTTACTTGGCCTGCACGGCCAGTGGGTCCGCCTCGGGCCGCCACACGGTTCCGATGGACACGCTCTTGAGCTTCTTCTGCCGGCCGTACCAGAGGTTGACCAGCGCACGCGAGAAGAACACGGCCGAGAACATCGAGGTCAGGATGCCCAGGCAGTGCACCACGGCGAAGCCGCGGATCGGGCCGGAGCCGAAGGCCAGCAAGGCCAGGCCCGCGATCAGCGTGGTCACGTTGGAGTCCAGGATGGTGTTCCAGGCGCGGTCGTAGCCCGCGTGGATCGCGGCCTGCGGCGACGCACCGGCACGCAGTTCCTCGCGCACACGCTCGTTGATCAGCACGTTGGAGTCGATCGCCACGCCGATGGCCAGCGCCATGGCGGCGATGCCGGGCAGCGTCAGCGTGGCCTGCAACATGGACAGCACGGCCACCAGCAGCAACAGATTGAAGGCCAGCGCGATCGACGAGAACACGCCGAACAGCGCGTAGTAGGCACACATGAAGACCATGATGGCCAGGAAGCCGTACAGCACGCTGTTGAAGCCCTTGCTGATGTTGTCGGCGCCCAGGCTCGGGCCGATGGTGCGTTCCTGGATGATCTCCATGGGCGCGGCCAGCGAACCGGCGCGCAGCAGCAGCGCCGTGTCGTTGGCCTCGGTGGTGGTCATGCTGCCGGAGATCTGCACGCGGCCACCCGCGATCTCGGTGCGGATCACGGGCGCCGTGACGACCTCGCCGCGGCCCTTCTCGAACAGGATGATGGCCATGCGCTTGTTGACGTTCTCGCGCGTGACGTCCTTGAAGATGCGCGCGCCCTTGGCGTCCAGCGTCAGGTTGACGGTGGGCTGCTGGGTCTGGCTGTCGAAGCCGGGCTGCGCATCGGTCAGGTTCTCGCCGGTCAGCACGACCTGGCGCTTGACGATGACGTTCTGGCCGGCGCGGTCCGGGTAGCGCTCGGAGCCGAAGGGCACGGCGCCGCCACCGCTCTCGGCGCTGCGGGCCTCGGTGCTCTCGTCGACCAGGCGCACCTCCAGCGTGGCCGTGCGGCCCAGGATGTCCTTGGCCTTGGCCGTGTCCTGCACGCCGGGCAGCTGGACCACGATGCGCTCCAGGCCCTGCTGCTGGATCACGGGCTCGGCCACGCCCAGCTCGTTGATCCGGTTGTGCAGCGTCGTGATGTTCTGCTTGAGCGCGGCGTCCTGCAGGCGGCGCGCGGCTTCGGGCTTGATGCTGGCGACCAGCTTCCAGGTGTTGCCCTCCTGGCTGTCGGTGGTCGACAGGTCGGGGAACTGGTCCTGGATCACGCGCTTGGCCGCTTCCAGCGCCTGCGCGTCGCGGAACGTGACTTCCACGTTCTGGCCGCTGCGGTTGACCGAGGCACCGCGGATGTTCTTGTCGCGGAACGCGGTGCGCAGGTCGCCCGCGAAGGATTCGGCACGCTTGTCGATCGCGCCCTTCATGTCCACCTGCAGCAGGAAGTCCACGCCACCGCGCAGGTCCAGGCCCAGGTACATGGGATGCGCGTTCAGCGCGGCCAGCCAGGCCGGCGAGCGTGGCACGAGGTTCAGCGCGACCACGTAGGACGGGTCGGCCGCATCGGGCACCAGCGCGCGCTGCAGCGCATCGCGGGCCTTGAGCTGCTCGTCCGGCGTCGCGAAACGCGCACGCACGGAGCCGCCATCCAAAGACACCAGATCGGGCGAGACGCCCGCGTCCTTCAGGATCTGCTCCACGCGTTCACGCGTGGAGGCATCGACCTTGACGGTGGCCTTGCCGGCCGAGACCTGCACGGCCGGCGCTTCGCCATAGAAATTGGGCAGGGCATAGATCAGCCCCAGCAGCAGCACGACCACGATGGTCACGTACTTCCATACCGGATAACGGTTCATGATCGCTCGCGCGCCGCAAGGCGCCTTCTAGACAGACAGAACTTACTTGATGGTGCCCTTGGGCAACACCTGCACCACAGCATGGCGCTGCAGCTGGACTTCCACGCCGTTGGCGATTTCCAGGCTCAGCGAGCCTTCGCCCAGCTTGGTGACCTTGCCCAGCAGACCGCCTGCGGTGGCGATCTCGTCGCCCTTGGCCAGCGCTTCGATCATCGCGCGGTGTTCCTTCTGCTTCTTCATCTGCGGCCGGATCATGATGAAGTACAGCACCACGAACATCAGCAGCAGCGGGAGCATGCTGCCCAGGGACGACATCAGGTCACCGCCACCGGAGGCTGCAGCAGGCGCGGTTTGGGCAAAAGCGGAAGAAATCAGCACAGGGGCAACTCCAGACGTGGGTGCAAGAAAAGAAAGCGCGCCAACAAGCGCGGCCGCCACAGGCGGCAGGCGCGCGGAGCGGACGAAAAGCATGGGATTGTATGCCGCGTGCCCCAGCACGGGGCGGAGGCCCCAGCCGACATAAGGACGGCCGGGGCGCCCGGCGCAAGCCGTCAGGCCGCGCGGGCCTGGGCCGACGGCGCGCGGAACGCGGCGCGCAGCTGCGCCCACTTGTGCCGGGCAGCGGCCAGGTTGCGTTCCTTCACATGGCCGTAGCCCTTGATCTGCTCCGGAAGGCGTGCGATGTCGAGCGCCACGGCGTGGTTGGCCGCGTTCAGGCCGGCCAGCACCTCCTCGATGCTGGCGCGGTACTCGGCGATCAGCGCGCGCTCGGTCTTGCGCTCTTCGGTGCGGCCGAACACGTCGAGCGCCGTGCCACGCAGGCCCTTGAGCCTGGCCAGCAGCTTGAAGCCGGTCAGCATGGCCGGGCCGAAGCTGCGTTTCTGCAGCTCGCCCTTGGCGTTCTTGCGGGCCGTGAGCGGCGGGGCCAGGTGGTAGTTCAGCCGGTAGTCGCCCTCGAACATGGAGGCGATCTTGGCGTGGAACGCCGGGTCGGTGTGCAGCCGCGCGACCTCGTATTCGTCCTTGTAGGCCATGAGCTTGAACAGGTAGCGCGCCACGGCCTCGCTGAGCGGCAGATGTTTTGGCGCGCCCATGGCCTGCTCGCGCGCGCGGACCTTCTCGACGAAGGCCTGGTACTCGGCCGCGTAGGCCGCGTTCTGGTAGCCGGTCAGGAACTCCACGCGGCGTGCGACGAGCTGCTCCAGCGTCTCGCGCTTCTTGAAGTCGATGACCTGCGCCTTGCCGCCGGCGCCGGCCAGCAGCTGGTCCATGGCAGCCGGCTCGGCCGCGGCGCGGCGGCCCCAGGCGAAGGCCGCCTTGTTCTGCTCCACGGCCACGCCGTTGAGCTCGATGGCGCGCATCAGCGAGGCCTGCTCCAGTGGAATCCAGCCCTGTTGCCAGGCATAGCCCAGCATCATGGGATTCACGTAGATCGTGTCGCCCATGAGCCGCGTGGCGGCCGCGTCGGCGTCGAAGCCGGCCAGGCCGGCCTCGCCCACGATCTGCGCGAGCTCGGCCGCGCAGGCCTGGGCCGGGTTCTGCCAGTCGATGTTCTTGACGAAGGCCGCCGTGGGCGCACCGTGCACGTTGAGCGCCACGTGCGTGCGCCCCTCGCGCATGCGCAGCGTGGATTCCTTGCCGGCGGCCACGAGCGGGTCGCAGCCCAGCACGAGGTCGGCCGCGGCCATGGACACGCGCGTGGTGCGGATGTCGTCCTGGTGCTGGCCGATCAGCACATGGCTCCAGGTCGCGCCGCCCTTTTGCGCCAGGCCCGCCGCGTCCTGCGTGACGATGCCCTTGCCTTCGATGTGCGCGGCCATGCCCAGCAGCTGGCCGATGGTGATGACGCCCGTGCCGCCGACGCCGGCGACCACGATGCCCCAGGTGCCGTTCAGCACCGGCAGCTGCGGCTCGGGCAGCGCACCCAGCTCGAACGGCGAAGGCGCCTGCGCCTTGGACTTGCCCTTGAGCGTGCCGCCTTCGATGGTCACGAAGCTCGGGCAGAAACCTTTGAGGCAGCTCATGTCCTTGTTGCAGCTGCTCTGGTTGATCTGGCGCTTGCGGCCGAACTCGGTCTCCAGCGGCTCCACCGACAGGCAGTTGGACTGCACGCTGCAGTCGCCACAGCCCTCGCAGACCAGCTCGTTGATGAGCACGCGCTTGGCCGGATCGACCGCCGTGCCGCGCTTGCGGCGCCGGCGCTTCTCGGTCGCGCAGGTCTGGTCGTAGATGATGGCGGTGGTGCCCGTCATCTCGCGGAACTGGCGCTGGATCTCGTCCAGCGTGTCGCGGTGGTGGATGGTCACGTTGTCGCCTGGGACCGACACGCCCTGGTACTTCTCGGGCTCGTCGGTCACGATCACGACCTTCTTGGCACCCTCGGCATGCAGGCTCTCGGCGATCTGCAGCACGGAATGGCCCTCGGGGCGCTCGCCGACCTGCTGGCCGCCGGTCATCGCGACCGCATCGTTGTAGAGGATCTTGTAGGTGATGTTGACGCCGGCCGCGATGGACTGGCGGATCGCCAGCAACCCGCTGTGGAAGTAGGTGCCGTCGCCCAGGTTGGCGAAGATGTGCTGGTCGGTCGTGAAGGGTTGCTGGCCGACCCAGGGCACGCCCTCGCCGCCCATCTGCGTGAAGCCGATGGTGCTGCGGTCCATCCAGGTCGCCATGAAGTGGCAGCCGATGCCGCCCATGGCGCGCGAGCCCTCGGGCACCTTGGTCGAGGTGTTGTGCGGGCAGCCCGAGCAGAACCAGGGCAGCCGGTCGGCGCCCTGCACGCCGCCGAGCTCCAGCACCTGCATGGAGCGCTCCTTGGCCTCCAAAATGGCCAGCTGCGCGTCCACGCGCGCGACCATGTCGGCGCCACCGGCGGCCAGCACACCGGTCTTGTGCAGGCGCTGCGCCAGGGCCTTGGCGATCAGCGCGGGCGACAGGTCGGCATTGGCGCGCAGCAAGGTGTTGCCCGTGGGGTTGGCCATGGACCATTCGCCGCCCGAGAAGTCGCCGGCGACCTCGTTGAACTTTCCAAGCACGTTGGGCCGCACGTCCGAGCGCCAGTTGTAGAGCTCTTCCTTGAGCTGGTACTCGATGACCTGGCGCTTCTCCTCGACCACGAGGATCTCCTGCATGCCCGTGGCGAACTCGCGCGTGAGCTGGGCCTCCAGCGGCCAGACCACGCCGACCTTGTGCAGCCGGATGCCGAGCTGGCGGCAGGTGGCGTCGTCCAGGCCCAGGTCGAGCAGGGCCTGGCGCGTGTCGTTGTAGGCCTTGCCGCTGGCGATCAGGCCGTAACGGTCATTCGGGCCCTCGACGGCGTTGTAGTTGAGTTTGTTGGCGCGGATGTAGGCCAGCGCGGCATACCACTTGTAATGGAACAAGCGCGCTTCCTGCTCGAGCGCATGGTCGGGCCAGCGGATGTGCACGCCGCCTTCGGGCATCTGGAAGTCCGTCGGGATCCGGATCTGCACGCGGTCCGGGTCGATCATAGCGGTCGCGCTGGACTCCACGATCTCCTGGATGGTCTTCATGCCGGCCCACACGCCCGAGAAGCGGCTCATGGCGAAGGCGTGGATGCCCAGGTCCAGGATCTCCTGCACATTGGCCGGGAAGAACACGGGCAGGCCGCAGGCCTTGAAGATGTGGTCGCTCTGGTGCGCGGCGGTCGAACTCTTGGAGATGTGGTCGTCGCCGGCCACCGCGATCACGCCGCCCCAGGGCGTCGTGCCTGCCATGTTGGCGTGCTTGAACACGTCCGAGCAGCGGTCCACGCCCGGCCCCTTGCCATACCAGATGCCGAACACGCCGTCGAACCGGTTGGTGCCCGGCGGCGAGAAGCCGAGTTGCTGCGTGCCCCACAACGCCGTGGCGGCCAGCTCCTCGTTGACGCCGGGCTGGAACACGATGTTCTGCGCCTTCAGGAACTTGCTGGCCTTCCAGAGCGCCTGGTCGTAGCCACCCAGGGGCGAGCCCCGGTAGCCGCTGATGAACCCGGCCGTGTTCTTGCCCAGTTGCGCATCGCGCAGGCGCTGCAGCATGGGCAGCTTGACCAGGGCCTGCACGCCGCTCATGAAGGCGCGGCCATGGTCCAGGCTGTACTTGTCGTCCAGCGTGACGGTTTCCAGCGCCTTGCGGATGTGCTCGGGCAGCGGTGCGTTCATCGGGGGTCTCCGTGGATGAGGCCAGCGCTTCATGGGCGGTGGCGGTGGTTCTCCAGCCAGTGTAGGGAGATGGCCCGGATATGTCCTTTCTTTTTATTCCTCGATTTCCCCGATGAATGAAAGAACCTTGCTGTAAATTCATTGAAATGGAAACACTCGACAAGTTCGATCTCGCGATCCTGCAAGAACTGCAGGCCGACGGCCGCCTCAGCAATGCCGAGCTCGCGCAGCGCGTGGGCCTGTCGGCCGCGCCGTGCTGGCGCCGCGTGCGGGCGCTGGAGGAGTCGGGCTACATCCTGGGCTACCACGCCGAGATCGACCGCCGGCGCATCGGCCTGGGCGTGCTGGCGTTCGTGCGGCTGGACGCCGACCGCAACACCGGCAACGTCACGCGCGAGCTGGAGGATGCGATCCGCAAGCTGCCCGAGGTGGTGTCGTGCCACTACATCAGTGGCGCGGGCACCTTCGAGCTGCAGGTGGTCTCGCGCGACCTGGACAGCTTCGCGCAGTTCGCGCGCGAGGTGCTGATCAACCTGCCCAACGTGAAGGACCTGCACACGAGCTTCTCGCTGGGCGAGGTCAAGGAAAGCAGCGCGCTGCCGCTGGGGCATCTGAGGCCGGGCTGAGCCGCGCGCTCACCCCTGCCCAGGCGCCTCTTGGGCGATGGCCGCAAAAAGCGGCTGAAACCCCCGCTATTGCAGCCGCTCGGCCGGCAACGCGCATTTCTACAATCCCAGGCCATGGACTCCCCCCTGCTGCACGACGAAAGCCCCTGGAACACCGAGCTGCTGCTGCCGCGCATCACCCGCGATGCCGGGCTCACGCAGATGCAGATCCTGGCCGGCGGCCTGTCCTTGCTGCTGAGCCGGCTGCACGCGGAATTCGCGCGCACCAACTTCCTGGCCACACGCCGCGTGGTGCAGCGGCTCGCGCGGGCGCTGGACTACCGCAACCCCGCCAAGGCCCACCTGGTCGCGGCCGAACTCGTCCAGGTGCAGCTGGAATGCGAACGCGCACTCGACCCGGGCACCGCCATGGCCTTGAAGGCCCTGCTCGCGCAGGCCCAGCGCCGCGACGCCGAAGCCGCGCTGCACGAGCGCGAGGACGATTACAGCCTCAGCGACTTCATGGCCGAGCAGCAGCTGCAGTTCGAAAGCCCTGCCATGACGCCGACACGTGTGGACACGCTCGCCACGAATTGACGCAGGGTTTGTCCCGATTCGTGCAACAACACAAAGTGTCTACAGTCTCCCTGTTGTTCGCCGGCCCAGCCGAGTGGACGCGAGAGGTCCGAGGAGACATTCAAGAAATCCCAAACACATCACTCAGACATCCGCACGAGATGTTCCAAATCCTGGCGCCGCTTCTGCGGCGCTTTTTTTTGCCTGGGTGTTTCAGGGTTGCGGGCGCGGCGCCTGCGTCTGCTGCGCGACGCGGACCGGCCCGGGTGCAGGCACAGGCCCGGCGGCGGGCCCGGGTACCGGCGCCTCGGCCATGGACGCCGCATTGGATGGCGGCGCCGGCAGGTCGGGCACCTCGGCGATCGGACGCGGCTTGCCCACGGGCGGGCCGCCCTTGCCGGCGCGCACATGGGCCAGGTCGGCCTCGCTGGGGTACAGCCCCGCCACCCAGAAATCGAACACGCGGCGCGCGATCGGTGCGGCAGCCTCGGCGCCCCAGCCGGCGTTCTCGACGATCAGCGCCAGCGCGATCTTGGGGTTGTCGGCCGGCGCGAAGGCCATGTACAGCGCGTGGTCGCGCTGGTACTCCGACAGTGCCGCAGCGTTGTAGCGGCTCTTCTGCCCGATGGTCACGGCCTGCGCGGTGCCGGTCTTGCCGCCGGACACGTAGGCCGCCCCCGAGAACACGCGCGTCGCCGTGCCCTCCTGCGTGACGCCGACCAGCGCGCGCTGGACCACGGCCACGTTCTCGGGCTTGTAGTTGAGGTTCACGCCCGCGTCGCGCACCACGGGCCGGCGCTCGCCCGTCACGCTGTCCTGCACCGCGAGCGCCAGGTGGGGCTGGTGCTTGATGCCCTTGTTGGCCACGATGGCCGTGGCCTGCGCGAGCTGCAGCATCGTGAAGGTGTTGTAGCCCTGGCCGATGCCCAGCGAGATCGTCTCGCCCGCGTACCAGCGCTGGTGCTCGGGCCGGCGGTAGGCCTTGCGCTTCCAGGCCTGGCTGGGCAATACGCCACGCACCTCGCCGCCCATGTCCAGCCCCGTGATCTGGCCGAAGCCCAAGGGCGCCATGAAGTCGTGGATCGCGTCCACGCCCATGTCGTTGGCGAGCGAATAGTAGTAGACGTTGCTGGACTTGACGATGCTGCGGTGCATGTCCACCGCTCCCAGCCCGCCGTCGCCATGGCTGCGGTAGGTGTGGCCTGCGAAGGTCCAGGAGCCGTTGTCCTGCGTGATGTCGCCCGGCCTGCGCTTGCCCGCTTCCAGCGCCGCCAGCGCCATGAAAGGCTTGTAGGTCGAGCCCGGCGGATAGGTGCCGCGCAGTGCGCGGTTGAGCAGCGGCCGGTTGATGGATTCGTTGAGCGCGGCCCAGCTCTCCTGGTCGATGCCCTCCACGAACAGGTTGGGGTCGTAGGTCGGCTTGCTCACGAAGGCCAGCACCTCGCCGGTCTGGGGGTCCAGCGCCACGAGCGCGCCACGCCGCTCGCCGTACAAGTCCTCCACGAGCTTTTGCAGCCGCGCGTCGATCGACAGCACGACCGTGTTGCCGGGCGTGGACTTGCTGCTGGCCAGACGCCGCACGGCGCGTCCGCCGGCCGAGGTCTCGATCTGCTCCACGCCGGTCTTGCCATGCAGCTCGGACTCGTAGCTCTGCTCGATGCCCAGCTTGCCGATGTACTCGGTGCCCTTGTAGTTGCCCTCTTCGTCGGTGTCCTCGAGCCGCTCCTTCTCGGCCGCGTTGATGCGGCCGATGTAGCCGACCACATGCGCGCCGAGATCACCCTGCGGGTAATAGCGGAACAGCCGCGCCTTGATGTCCATGCCCGGGAAGCGGTAGCGCTGCGCCGCGAAGCGTGCCACCTCCTCGTCGGACAGCCGCGTGCGGATCGGCAGCGACTCGAAGTTGCGCGACTCGTCGAGCAGCTTGCGAAAGCGCCGCCGGTCGCGTGGCGTGATGTCGATGACCTCGGACAGCGCATCGATGGCCGGCTCCAGCGGTCCGACCTTGGACGGCGTGATCTCCAGCGTGTAGGCCGAATAGTTGCTGGCCAGCACCACGCCGTTGCGGTCCAGGATGTGGCCCCGCGTGGGCGCCACGGGCACGATGGCCGTGCGGTTGCGCTCGGCCTGGGCGCGCAGGTCGTCGTGGCGCGCCACCTGCAGCACGACCAGCCGCGTGAACAGCCCGCCGAAGGCCAGCAGCACCACGAGGCCGATCACGACCACGCGCCGGCGAAAGCCGGCGAGCTCGCGTTCGACGTCCTTGAACTCGGTCATGGTGCGGCGCGTGGAGGGCGGGCCTCAGATCGGCCGATTGTCATCCGGGTCCGGCGCACGCCGCTGCGGCAGCAGCAGCGCCACGCTGACCAGCGGCCACAGCGCGGCCTCGAACACGGGCGTCAGCAGCATCCACCAGCCCGGGAAGATGCCGCCGCCCAGCATGCGCAGCACCCATTCGATGGCATGGGCCGCCACGAACAGCGGCAGCACCTGCAGCGCCTGCATCGGCACGCTGAACCACAGCAGGCGGCGGTGGATCGCGATGGCCATGTAGCTCAGCACCGTGTAGGCCAGCGCATGCTGGCCCAGCCAGGAAACCTGGTGCACGTCCATGCACAGGCCCAGCACGAAGGCCGTGCCCACGCCCACGCGCTGCGGCTGGTGCACGGTCCAGAACACGAGCACGACGGCCACGATGTCGGGCACCCAGGCCGCGCGGCCCCACAGCCCCATGTTCTGCGCCATGTTGAGCAGCAGCGCCACGACCAGGCTGGTCCAGATGAAGACCGGGCTGGCCGGCAGCAGCAGCTGTTGGCCGGGACGCATGATCATGGAGGGGGTCCCTTCGGCGCCGAGGCCTTGGCTGCCGGTGCCGACGCCTTGGCCGCTGGCGACGGTGCCTTGGCGGTGGGCGCCTCGGCGCTCGCCATCTCGGCCGGTGCGCGCAGCGGCTCCAGCACCATCACATGGCGCACGCCGGCCAGCCGTGCGAGCGGCCGGCAGTAGATCCGTGCGAACGTGGAATCGGCCTGCCGCTCCACGGCCTCGACCACGGCCACGCCGAGCCCGCCCGGGTACACGCCGTCCACGCCGCTCGTGGTCAGCAGGTCGCCGGCCTGCACGTCCGAGTTGCCGGCCATGAAGCGCAGCTCCAGCACGCCGCCCAGATAGCCCGGGTTGCCGTAGGCCACGCTGCGCGCGCCGGTGCGCGCGTTGAGCACGGGAATGGCCTGGTCACGGTCGATCAGCAGCGTGACCTCGCTGACCAGCGGCAGCACGCGCGTGACCTGGCCGACCACCCCGCCCGCATCGAGCACGGGCGAGCCGGCCGCCACGCCATGCGTGAGGCCGCGGTCGATCACGACCTTGCGCGTGTAGGGGTCGGCCGCGTCGTAGAGCACCTCGGCGGCTTGGCCCGGCACTGCCGGCGTTCGCGCAGGCCCAGCAGGCTGCGCAGCTGCTCAGCGA
>DATKFT010001174.1:0-5072 GCA_035544335.1 Pseudorhodoferax sp. | reverse complement strand
CGGTGCCGGTCAGGGTCGCCACCAGTTCAGCGAGGCTGGACACGGTGAGGTCGGGTTTCGCCTCGGCCGCGCCTTCACCCGACAGGCCCAGAAGCCGGCCCGGGCGGTTGACCCAGGCACAGCGCACGCCCAGCCGGTTGGCCGGCGTGATGTCAGCCCGCAGGCTCTGGCCGACGTGCAGGATGCGTTCGCGCGGAATGCCCATGCGCATGAGGTCGCCGATGCCCGTGTCGAAGTGCGGCCAGTCCGGCTTGTAGGCCCCCACGCGCTGCGCCGTGACCATCAGATCGAAGCGGAAGTCCAGGTTGTCGCACGAGGTGTTGAGCGAAGCCTGATCGATGTTGCTGAACGCACCGACCTTGGCCGACTCCTGCAGGCGCTTGAGCCCGGCATGGCTGTCGGAAAACGCGGGCCAGGTGTGCGGTGCGGCCGCGAACTGGCGGCGCAGGTCCGGGTCCACGGTCACCTTGAACTGTGCGCAGATGCGGTCGAAGCACTTGCCGAGCACTTCGGGATAGAGGTGAGCGGGGCGTTCCTTCTGGATCGCCGCCCGGGCGCCGTCGAAGGCCATGACCAGGGTATCGGCGTCGGCCTCGATGCCGTTGTCGCGCGCCCAGCGCGTCAGGAACTTGGCGATCGAGGGTTCCCAGTCGATCAGCGTGCCGTACACGTCGAACGTCACGGCATCGAAATCGGAGAGGCGGAGCGTCATATGCAACCTTGATGAAAAGTGGAAATCATGGGAAATATAATCGATTATCGATAATCGTCAAGACCATCTGTGGCTCCCTACAATCCCTGACAGGAGAAAAGTTATGGACTACGCGGAAGCCTCAGTTGCAGGCCAAGTTCTGGGGGATCGCTCGACCTCCGGCGTGGTGGTCGATGCCCTGCGCGTCGAGATCATCCTGGGCAGACTCAAGCCGGGCGAACGTTTGCGGCAGGACGCGGTGGCGCTGCGCTTCGGGGTCAGCCAGACGGTCGTGAGGGAAGCGTTCAAGGACCTGATCCGCGAGTGCTTCCTGACCTCCGAGCCCCGGCGCGGTGTCAGCGTGGCGACGATGTCTGCCGCCGAGGCCGAGGAGATGACGCGGCTGAGAAGCCTGGTGGAGCCGCAGGCACTGGCCTGGGCCATCCCGCGCTTGACCGCCGCTCAGTTCGAAGCAGCCGAGCATGTGCTCAAGGAGCTGGACGACGAAAAAGGCGTGGACCGGATCATCTTGCTGAACGCCCGCTTTCACCGCGGGCTGTACGCGGCGGCGGGCCGCCCCAGGACACTGACGATGGTCGAGACCCTGCGCCTGGGGTTCGAGCGCTACCTGCGCTACACATGGCAGTTCACGTCCCACCAGGGTCGTTCGCAAAAGGAGCACTGGGAGCTCCTTGGGATGTGCAGGCAGGGCGACGTCGTCAACGCATGCAGGCTCCTCACGCAGCACATCTCCGCCACGGGAGAACTGCTCGTCGCATGTCTGGCAGAGCGTCCGCTCGAGCAGTCGGCCTAGCGAGCGCACGCCGGACCTGCGCCCCAGCATGCGCGGCGGCTCCCTGCGGCGCCGATGACGCTATGTGAGCGCCAGCTAGACGCCAGCCTCGGCGCGTCCGGCACCGGCCGCCCGCGCCGCGCGCCATGCCGCGCGTTCGCGTCTACAGTGGGGCTTCCACCCCCAGGAGACGCCCGACGATGAACTCCCCCATCCCCGAGAACCTGCGCGCGCATGTCGGCCCCGAGGAATGGCAGCTGCGCGTGGATCTGGCCGCCTGCTATCGCCTGGTCGCGCTGTACGGCTGGAGCGACCTGGTCTTCACGCACATCAGCGCGCGCATCCCCGGCCCCGAGCACCATTTCCTGATCAACCCCTACGGGCTGATGTTCGACGAGATCACGGCCTCCAGCCTCGTCAAGGTGGACCAGGCCTGCAACAAGCTGATCGCCTCGCCCCACCCCGTGAACCCGGCCGGCTTCGTGATCCACAGCGCGATCCACGCCGTGCGCGAGGACGCGCAATGCGTGCTGCACACGCACACGCGCGCCGGCATCGCGGTCAGCGCGCAGCAGGGCGGCGTGCTGCCGATCAGCCAGCAATCGACCTTCGTGCTGGGCTCGCTGGCCTACCACGGCTACGAGGGCGTGGCGATCCGCGACGACGAGAAGGCCCGCCTGCAGGCCGACCTGGGCAGCGCCAACTTCCTGATGCTGCGCAACCACGGCCTGCTGACCGTGGGCCCGTCGATCCCCGACGCCTTCCTCGCGATGTACACCTTCGAGAACACCTGCCAGATCCAGATCGCCGCACAGGCCGGCGGCGGCCCGCTGGTGCCGGTGGATCCCGCCATCCTGGACGGCGTGGCCCATGCCTCGCGCGTGCAGACCGGCGGCCTGGGCGGCCGCTTCGTGTGGCCCGCGCTGCTGCGCCGGCTCGACCGCATCGACCCCGGCTACAAGAACTGATCAGCCACGCCTTTGGCGCGCAGCGCTGCGCCGCCAGCGCGCCTGCGCGGCCGCCTGCTCGCGGGCGTCCAGCACCAGCGCGGGGTTGCCGGCCAGCCGCTCGGCCGCCAGGTCGATGAAGGCGCGCACGCGCGCCGGCTGGGCGCTGCGGCTGCCGTAGTAGGCGTACAGGCCCAGATGCTCGCTGGTGTGCGCGGTCAGCAGCGGTACCAGCCGCCCGGCGCGCACATGCGGCACGGCCATGGGCCCCAGCAGCTGGCCGATCACCTGGCCGGCCAGCACGGCGCGCAGCTCCAGCTCCACGTCGTTGGTGCTGAACACGGGTGCCACGGGCTGCGTGACGATCTCCTCGCCGACCCGGAACTCCCAGGGCATGAGCTTGCCGTGCGTGGGATGGCGGAACGCGCTGAGCCGGTGCCCGGCCAGCGCCGCGATGTCCTCGGGCATGCCATGGCGCGCGAGGTAGCTCGGTGCCGCGCAGACCACGAGCTGCAGCGGCGCGAGCCGGCGCGCCACCAGGCCCTCCTCGGGCGGCCCCCCGGCCCGAAAGCCCAGGTCCACGCGCTCGGCCACCCAGTTGCCGATGCGGTCGTCCAGCAGCACGTCGGGCTCCACGGCGGGATGGGCGCGGCAGAACGCCTCGAGCACGGGCCACAGCAGCTCGAGCATGGTCGAGCGCGGCGCGGCGATGCGCAGCGGGCCCGCGATCTCCTCCCTGCCCTGGCGCGCACCGTCGACGGCGCGGCGCAGGCTGTCCAGCCCCGGCCGCGCCGCCGCCAGGAAGCGCTGCCCCTCCTCGGTCAGCGACAGCCGCCGCGTGGTGCGGTGGAACAGCCGCACGCCCAGGTGCTGCTCCAGCTGCGCCAGCGCCAGGCTGGCGGCCTGCGGCGTGGTGCCCTGGCTGGCCGCGGCGGCGCGCAGGCTGCCGAGCGCGGCCGCCTTGGCAAAGGTCTCGATCGCGCGCAGTTCGTTGATCGCCATGGCTGGATGTTTGCGCCGTGATTGGCAAGTTCTACTTGTCTAAGAAGCGATCGATTATGGGCTAGTCGCACCACAATCGCCTGCCTACAGTGCAGTCCATCGCCACCCCCACCGAGGACACCGCACCATGGACACCACTGCCACCCTCCCCCGCGTCTGGCTCATCACGGGCGCCTCGCGCGGCTTCGGCCTGCGCATCGCGCGTGCCGCACTCGCACGCGGCGACGCCGTCGTCGCCACCGCGCGCCGCGTCGATGCGCTGGCGCCGCTGGGCAGCGCGCCCGGCCTGCTGCCGCTCGCGCTGGACGTGACCGACGAGGCCCACGCCCGGGCCGTCGCCGAGGCCGCCACCGCGCGCTTCGGCCGCATCGACATCCTGGTCAACAACGCCGGCTACGGTCTGCTGGGCGCCGTCGAGGAGGCCAGCGCCGACGAGGTGCGCCGGCTCTACGAGACCAATGTGTTCGGCCTGCTCAACGTCACGCGCGCCGTGCTGCCCGGCATGCGTGCGCGCCGCGCGGGCCAGGTGCTGAACTTCTCGTCCGTGGGCGGGCTGCGCGCGGGCCCGGGCTTCGGCGTGTACTGCTCGACCAAGTTCGCAGTCGAAGGCCTGTCCGAAGCCCTGCACGCCGAACTCGCGCCGCTGGGCGTGCACGTGACCGTCATCGAGCCGGGCTATTTCCGGACCGAGTTCCTCGAGAGCAACTCGCTGGCCGTCTCGCCCAATGCGCTGGACGACTACGCCGCCACCGCCGGCCAGGTGCGCGCGGCCGCGCGCCAGATCAGCCTGAACCAGCCCGGCGACCCCGAGCGCCTGGCCGCCGCCGTGCTGCAGCTGGCCGATGCCGCGCAGCCGCCGCGCCGGCTGCCGCTGGGCTCGGACACGCTGCAGGTGCTGGACGCGCGCGGCGCCGAGCTGCAGGAAGAGACGCGCGCCTGGCGCGCGGTGTCGGCCTCGACCGACTTCGGTGCCCCAGCCCTGGCCTGAACCCCGTCAGTCCACGCGCGCGCCCGAAGCGCGCACGATGGCGCCCCACCTGCGGTTCTCCGCGCGCATGAAGTCGGCAAAGGCCTCGGGGCCTTCGCCGCCCACGTCCATGCCCAGCTCCTGCAGCCGCGCATGCACCGCGGGCTCGCGCAGCACACGGCCGAGCTCCTCGCCCAGCCGCGCGACGACGTCCCGCGGCGTGGCCGCCGGCGCCAGCAGGCCGAACCACTGCAAGGCCTCGAAGCCTGGCAGGCCCGCCGAGGCCACGGTCGGCAGGCCCGGCACCACGGGCGAGGGCTCGGCGTTGGTGACCGCCAGCGCGCGCAGCCGGCCGGCCTGCACATGGGGCAGAAAGGCCACCGCCGTGCCGAACGCAAGGTCGATGCGGCCGGCCACGAGGTCCACCGTCATCGGCGCATCGCCCTTGTAGGGCACATGCTGCCGGTCGACGCCGGCCATGGCCTTGAAGTGCTCGGCCGTCAGGTGCGACACGCTGCCGTTGCCCGTGGAGCCATAGCTCAGCGCGCCGGGCCGCGACCTGGCCAGCGCCACCAGTTCGGCCACCGAGCGCGCGGGCAGGTCCGGATGCACCACGAGCAGGATGGTGGCCGTGCCCAGCAAGCTGATGGGCGCGAAGTCGCGCGCGGCGTC
>DATKFT010001173.1:0-3844 GCA_035544335.1 Pseudorhodoferax sp. | reverse complement strand
CGGGCGGCCTGCCCGACCGTGTGCAGCAGCTCGCGCACCAGGTGCCCATGCAGCGCGGCGGCACGGCCGACGAGGTCGCCCAGGCCATCGTCTGGCTCATGGGCGAAGGCGCAAGCTACACCACGATGGCGCTGCTCGACGTGTCGGGCGGGCGCTGATCAGGCCACCGCGGCCGCGCCGCGCACCGGGCCCGCGCGGGCCTCGATCTGCTCGCGCAGTTCGCGGCGCAGTCCCAGCACGAAGCCAGCCTCGGCCAGCACGAACAGCGGCCCGATGACCAGGCCGACCAGATCGTCGACGAAGGCCGGCTTGCGCCCTTCCCAGTAGTGGCCGACGAACTGGAACAGCCAGCCGACCACGAACAGGCCGATGCCCCAGCCCAGCCAGACCGGCGTGGGCTGCGCCGCGAGCTGCTGCGCACACCACAGCGCCAGCCCCAGCAACAGCGCCATGGCCGCGCCCAGGCGCAGATCCAGCCGCAGGTAGTACAGCGCGGTGGCCAGGGTCACGAGCGTGGCGACCGACAGCGCGAGCGGCCCGGCCTGGCCCAGCACGGGCCGCGCGAGCAGGATGGCCACGGCCTGCACGATCATGGGAATGCCGATGAAGTGCGTGGCGATGTTGCGGCGGTCGCGGTGGTAGGCCGCGTACTGGCTCAGCTGGTCGACGAGGGTTTTCACCGGAGTCTCCTGTGCGGGCGCACTGGCGTCCGGCTGCGCTTGTACACCCGCCGCGCCGGCCATTCAAGCCGGATCCAGCGCCCAACGGCCGGGTCCAGGCTCAAGCCAGTGCGGTGCGCCAGGCGGCGGTCTTGGCGGCCAGCGGCATGCCGGCGTGGGCCGGGCTCGTCGAGGGCAGGCGCAGCAGTTCCAGCTCCTGCCGGAGCCCGGGCAGCACCTGCCGGCGGAACACCGCCTCGGCCTTGGCCCCGTTGAAGCACACGCGGTGCACGCGCGGATGCGCTTTGAGAAAGCCGGCAAAGTCGTTGGGCACGATGCTGGCCGGCACGATCGCGCTGTCCAGGCTGCCCGGACGCTCGCAGCTGGCCAGCACGTCCCACAGCGCCACACCGCCGGCCTGCAGCGCGGCCAGCCGCTCGCCATAGGCCGTGTGCAGCGGGTCGAAGCCGAACAGCGCGCCCATGATCTTCCAGAACGCGTTCTGCGGATGGCCGTAGTACTGCTGCAGGCGCAGCGACATGGCGCCCGGCATGCTGCCCAGCACCAGCACGCGCGCATCGGGCCGCGCGACCGGGGGAAAGCTCTCGACCTGCGACATGTCAGTTTTCCACGGCACTGCGCGCCATCCGCACCGCACGAACCCAACTCGCAAGCAGTGATTCGAGTGGCCGCGGAGCAGGCCCTACCCGCAGACGCCGCGCAGCGGGCTCTGCCCGGGCGCTGGCGTGCCTTGCAGGCCGCAGCCCTCGGCCCCTGGAGGGGGATGGAATGGCTACACGCAGTGAGCCCTTCAAACGGGGTGGTTTCATTTCACACCGCCCCCTGGGCCTCGGCGTGCAGCCAGGCGATGAAGTCGCGCGCGTCGGGGTTGGCCGCGGCCTGCGGCCCGGCCGCGACGAAGTAGCCACGCTGCGAATGCCCGCTGCCCTCGAAGGGCGCGACGAGCTGGCCGCTCTGCAGCAGCGCCCCTGCCAGCGGCAGCCGGCCGATGGCCACGCCCTGGCCGGCCAGCGCCGCGGCCACGGCGTCGTTGTAGTTGGAAAAACGCAGCTGGTTGGTGCCGCGCACGCCGGCCAGGCCCATGATCTGCAGCCAGGGCGCCCAGTCCTCCATGGGCGCCTGGCCCTGGTGGCCCTCCATGACCAGCAGCGTGTGGTGCACGAGGTCGGCGGGTGCGCGCAGCGGCCGCGCCGGGTCCTGCAGCAGGCGCGGCGCACAGACCGGCAGCACGGTCTCCTCGAACAGCGGCCGGCCCATGCCCTGCGCGATGGGACTGAAGCGCACGGCCACGTCGATGCCCGCGCGCTCCAGGTGCAGGAGCTCGTTGGTGGCCGACACGCGCACATCGACCAGCGGATGGTCCACGGAAAAGCGCGCCAGCCGCGGGATCAGCCACAGCGAGGCGAAGCCCGGCGTGGTCGTCACCGACACCTGGCGCGCGCGGTGCACGGCGCGCACGCTGGCCGTGGCGTCGCGCAGGCGCTCCAGGCAGTCCTGCACGGCGCGGTGCATGGTCTCGCCGGCCGGCGTCAGCGCCAGCGCACGGTGGCGCCGCTCGAACAGGGCCACGCCCAGCCCCTCCTCCATCTGCTGGATCTGCCGGCTCACGGCCGACTGCGTCAGCGCGAGCTCCGCGCCGGCCCGCGTGAAGCTCAGCGTGCGCGCAGCCACGGCAAAGCTGCGCAGCAGGTCCAGCCGCGGCAGGTCTGCGCGTGCGATCGCGTCATCGGGCGCTTTCACATTCTCATTTCGCATGCAAAGCATTCAAAACGACCATTGGAAGAGCTGGATTCTAGGTTCTACATTCATTCCATCAAAGCATGCGATGGAGCCCGACATGGATGCCACGACCGACTACGAACTGCCCTTGCGCGGCCTGCTGCGCATGCCGCCCGGCAGCCGCCTGGCCTGCGACAGCGGCAGCCTGTGGATCACCGAGGACAACCAGGCCTACGACGCCGTGCTCGAGCCTGGCCAGCAGTTCGCCCCCCTGGCCCGCGGCGCGCTGCTGGTCTACGCGCTGACACCCGCGCGGCTGCACCGCCTGCCAGTAGCACGGTAGAGCGCGCCGGCCATGGACACCGCCCTCGCCTGCGCGCCGCGCCAGTGCAGCGCGCGCTGGGATTTCGCCGACGGCCGCGCTGTGACCGTGCGGCCCGTGCGGCCCGAAGACCTGCAACTGGCCTCGGAATTCGTCGCGCGCGGGCTCACGCAGCACTCGCGCTACCAGCGCTTCCAGACCGGGCTGCGCGAGCTGGCGCCCGGCATGGCCGCCTACCTGACCGACATCGACTACCGCCAGCATTTCGCGCTGCTGGCCGTGGCGGACGAGGGCGGAGCAGCGCACCAGGTCGGCGAAGCGCGCTATGTCTGCGACGGTGAACTGCCCGACCAGGCCGAGTTCGCCCTGGCGGTGGCCGACGACTGGCAGGGCCGCGGTCTGGGCGGGCGGCTGCTGCGCCAGCTCGTGCGCGTGGCGCGCCGGCACGGCGTGCGCCGGCTCTATGGCGACGTGCTGCGCACCAACCAGCCCATGCTGGCCCTGGCCCGCGCCCATGGCTTCGCGCCCGAGCGCCAGGCCGACGCGCGGCTGGCGCGCGTGGCCCTGGCCCTGGACCAACCGCTGCCCCAGCCCCTGCACCGCCCCGCACGCGCCTGAGCGCCGGACCTCCCGCTGACCGGGCCCGCGGGTCCGCCCCAGCGCGCGGGCGGCCCAAACGCCGCTACGCTCGGCGCCATGCTGCGGCCCTCCTGCGACCTGTCGACCGCCCCGCCCACCTGGCTGGGGCGGGCCTGCACGCGCCGCGAGGACGAGCCGCTGCTGCGCGGCCTGGGCCGCTACCTGGCCGACCTGTCGCCGCCGGGCTGCCTGCACGCGGCCTTCGCGCGCAGCGCCATGGCCCATGCCGACATCGCGCTCGCCAACCTGCCGGCCCTGCGCGCGCTGCCCGGCGTGCGGCTCGTGCTGACGGGCGAGGACCTGCAGGCGCTGGGCCACCTGGCCATCAACCCCTTGTTCGCGGGCGTGCGCGCCTTCGACCAGCCCGCACTCGCGCGCGGCCGCGTGCTCTGCGTGGGCATGCCCATCGCGCTCGTCGTGGCCGACACGGCCGAGCAGGCGCGCGATGCGGCCGAGGCGCTGGCCGTCGACTACCACCCGCTGG
>DATKFT010001172.1:0-1689 GCA_035544335.1 Pseudorhodoferax sp. | reverse complement strand
GTGCAGAGCTCCTGGATCTGCGCCTCGCTGCCCGGCTCCTGGCCCTTGAAGTCGTTGGAGGGGAAGCCGAGCACCGCGAACCCACGGCCGGCCAGTTCCTGGTGCAGCGCCTCCAGCCCCTCGTACTGTGGCGTGAAACCGCACTTGGACGCGGTATTGACCACCAGCAGCACCTTGCCGCCGTAGGCGCGATTCAGGTTCACCTCCTCCTTTCCGGCGAGCGGGCGGTAGTCGCGGGCCAGCAGGGTGCCGTCGGCGGCACCGGCCGCTCCCGCCATGGACATGGCCAACGCCATGCCAATCAGATAGTTGCGGATGGACATCGGGGTTCTCCTGAGGATGGACGAGCGTGCTGCGAAGACTAGGCCATCAGTTGGGTCACGGGGGAGTTGCATGCCGGCGTGTCGGTGTTATAGTTGTATACAACACCAGCCACCCTACACAGGGGGACCGCCATGAACCGAAGGCACCATCGACATGTTTTCCCGGCGCTGGCCGCTGCCGGCACGTTGCTGCTGATCGGTTGCACGCTGTCCTTCCCGGCCGGGCGTGGCGCGGTCCAGGATTATGCCGCCGGAGCCACCGGCGAAGAGCAGGAGGCCGACGCGCAGGAGAAGAGGAGCCGCCCCGTCCGCCGGATGCGGACCAGCCTCTCCCTGCCCTACTTCTCATTCGCACAGTCGCTGAATCCACGGAGCTGACCATGAGCGATATCCAGTGGAGCGATGGCGCTCCCATCTACCGCCAGCTGAAGGATCGCGTCATCGCGATGATGCTGGACGGCATCATCAAGCCGGGCGACGCCCTGCCCTCGGTGCGCCAGGTGGCCGCCGAGTACCAGTTGAACCCGATCACGGTCTCGCGCGCCTACCAGGAACTGGCCGACGAGAACCTGGTCGAGAAGCGCCGCGGCCTGGGCATGTTCATGACCGAGCCGGCCGCCACGCAGCTGCGCAGCAGCGAGCGCGAACGCTTCCTAAATGAAGAATGGCCGGCCGTCCTGGAGCGCATCCAGCGCCTGGGCCTGAGCCTCGACGAATTGCTGCCCCAGGGGAAGATCTGATGAGTACCGTAGCAAGCGACGCCGTCATCACCGCCAAGGGCCTGCGCAAGGCCTACAAGAACACCGTTGCCCTCGACAACGCCAGCTTCTCCATTCCGGCAGGCCGCATCGTCGGCCTGATCGGGCCCAATGGCGCCGGCAAGACCACCGCGCTGAAGGCCATCCTCGGCCTGACCTCGGTGGAAGGCGAGCTGTCCGTGCTGGGCCGCGACCCGCGCGTGCACCGCGATGAACTGATGAAGGACATCTGCTTCATCGCCGACGTGGCCGTGCTGCCGCGCTGGCTGAAGGTGCGCGAGGCCATCGATTTCGTGGCCGGCGTGCACCCGCGCTTCGACCGCGCCCGCTGCGAACGCTTCCTGGCCAACACCAAGCTGCATCCGAAGCAGCGCGTGCGCGAGCTGTCCAAGGGCATGATCGTGCAGCTGCACCTGGCCCTGGTGATGGCCATCGACGCCCGCGTGCTGGTGCTGGACGAGCCGACCCTCGGCCTGGACATCCTGTACCGCAAGGAGTTCTACCAGCGCCTGCTGGAGGATTACTTCGACGAACAGAAGACGATCATCGTCACCACCCACCAGGTCGAGGAGATCGAGCACATCCTCACCGACGTGCTGTTCATCCGC
>DATKFT010001171.1:0-4478 GCA_035544335.1 Pseudorhodoferax sp. | reverse complement strand
GTCCAGCGCCACGAGGATGGCCAGCTGGCGAAAGCGCAGGCGCGAGGCGATGGACGCCAGGCTCGGAAGAGTGGCCACGGGGGATTCCTGTCGGTTATCACGCGATCAGCAGCTGTCACTATGCCGGCCGCGCAGCCGCTCCCACAATCCGCGCTCTTTCAACAGGAGACACGCATGAAGTTGCTGCGCTACGGCCCGCCTGGGCAGGAGAAGCCCGGCCTGCTGGACGCGGGCGGCATTGTCAGGGATCTGTCGGGCCAGGTGGCCGACATCGACGGCCGCGTGCTGGGCGCCGAGGCGCTGGCCCGGCTGCGCGCGATCGACCCGGCCACGCTGCCGGCCGTGCCGGCCGGCACGCGCATCGGGCCCTGCGTGGCCCGCATCGGCAAGTTCATCTGCATCGGCCTGAACTACGCCGACCACGCGGCCGAGTCCAACATGCCCGTGCCGAGCGAGCCCGTGGTCTTCAGCAAGTGGCTGTCGGCCGTGGTCGGGCCCGACGACGACGTGCGCATCCCGCGCGGTTCCAAGAAAACCGACTGGGAGGTCGAACTCGGCGTGGTGATCGGCAGCTCCGCCAGCTATGTGGACGAGGCCGACGCGCTGCGCCATGTGGTGGGCTACTGCGTGATCAACGACGTGTCCGAACGCGAATACCAGCTCGAACGCGGCGGCACCTGGGACAAGGGCAAGGGCTGCGACACCTTCGGCCCCATCGGCCCCTGGCTCGTGACGGCCGACGAGGTACCCGACCCGCAGGCGCTGGACCTGTGGCTGGAGGTGGACGGCCACCGCTACCAGAACGGCAACACACGCACCATGGTGTTCGGCGTGGCCGCGCTCGTGGCCTACCTGAGCCGCTTCATGACGCTGCATCCCGGCGACGTGATCTCCACCGGCACGCCGCCCGGCGTGGGCATGGGCTGCAAGCCCGAGCCCGTCTACCTGCGGCCCGGCCAGACCATGCGCCTGGGCATCGCGGGCCTGGGCGAGCAGCGCCAGCGCACCGTCGCGGCCTGAGCTTCACCGATCTTTTTCGAGACGACACAACATGATCCAGTACGACTATGCAGGCCGCGTCGCGGTCGTGACGGGCGGCGCCCAGGGCATCGGCTTCGCGGTGGCCAAACGGCTGCTGGCCGGTGGTGCCAGGCTTTCCCTGTGGGACGCCGACGGCCAGGCCTTGCACGCCGCGCGCGAGCAGCTGGGCGCGGCCGTGCACATGGTGCAGGTGGACATCACGTCGGCTGCCCAGGTGCAGGCCGCGCTCGCGCAGACCGAGGCCGCGGCCTCGGCAGGCCCTGTGGCCATGCTCGTGCACAGCGCCGGCATCGCGGGCGCCAACGCGCCGCTGGCCGACTACCCCGAGGCCGAGTGGCTGCGCGTGGTGGATGTGAACCTGCACGGCGCGTTCCAGGTGAACCGCGCCATCGTGCGGGGCATGGTGGAACGCGACTACGGCCGCATCGTCAACATCGCCTCGATCGCGGGCAAGGAAGGCAACCCCAATGCGGCGGCCTACAGCGCCTCCAAGGCCGGCCTGATCGCGATGACCAAGAGCCTGGGCAAGGAAACCGCGACGCGCAACGTGGCCGTGAACGCGATCACGCCGGCGGCCGCGCGCACCAAGATCTTCGAGCAGATGTCGCAGCAGCACATCGACTACATGCTGTCCAAGATCCCGCGTGGGCGCTTCGTCGAGGTCGACGAGGTGGCGGCCATGGTGGCCTGGCTGGTGTCCGAGGAGAACTCGTTCACGACGGGCGCGGTGTTCGACCTCTCGGGCGGCCGCGCGACCTACTGATTCCAACCATCGACAGGAGACAAGCCATGCACCACCCGACCCGCCGCAGCACCCTCGCCGGCCTGGCCGCTCTCACGCTGGCCGCCTGGGCGCCTGCCGGCCATGCGTCCGACTACCCGAACAAGCCGATCGAACTGATCGTGCCCGTGGCACCCGGCGGCGGCACCGACATCGTGGGCCGCGCGTTCGCCGAAGCCGCCAAGAAGTATTTGCCGCAGCAGCCCGTGATCGTGACGAACAAGCCCGGCGCGAGCGGTGCCGTGGGCATGGGCGAACTCATCAACGCCAAGCCCGACGGCTACAAGATCGGCATCATCATCGTGGAGCTGACCATCATCCCGAACCTGGGTGTCGTCAAGTTCACGGCCGCCGACCTGCGGCCCGTGGCCCGGCTCAACGTGGACCCGGCCGCGATCACGGTGCGCGCCGACGCGCCCTGGAAGACGGTGGAGGAGTTCATGGCCGACGCCAAGGCGCGCAAGGAGCCGCTGGCCGTGGGCAACGCGGGCATGGGCTCGATCTGGCACATGGC
The DNA here is from genome assembly GCA_035544335.1 of Pseudorhodoferax sp. GTDB lineage: Bacteria > Pseudomonadota > Gammaproteobacteria > Burkholderiales > Burkholderiaceae_C > Pseudorhodoferax. The sequence continues at coordinate 2,142 of DATKFT010001171.1, read as the reverse complement.
GGCCGCGGCCTTCTCGGACAAGACCGGCATCCCCGTGAACCATGTGCCCTTCCTGGGCGCCTCGCCGGCCGTCGTGGCGCTGCTGGGTGGCCATGTGGACGCGGTGACCGTGAGCCCGGGCGAGGTGGCCCAGCATGTGGCCGCCGGCAAGCTGCGCACGCTGGCCGTGATGGCCGACCAGCGCGTGGGCGGTGTGTTCGAGCACGCGCCCACGCTCAAGGAGCGCGGCGTCGACGTCTCGGTGGCGGTCTGGCGCGGCCTGGCCGTGCCCAAGACCACGCCGCAGCCCGTGGTCGACATCCTGGCCGACGCGGCCAAGAAGTTGGGCGAGGACGCGGGCTTCCGCGAGACGCTCGCCCGCGCCAACCTGGGCTTTGCCTACGCCGACGCGGCCGCGTTCCAGCAGGTGATCGACCGCGACCGCGCGTTCTACAAGGAACTGGTGCCCAAGCTCGCGATGAAGTGAGCCCGCGCGCAGCCCGACCGCTGGGCCGGCTCAGGCGCCCGTGAACCGCGGCGCACGTTTCTCGGCCCAGGCGGCGCGGCCTTCCTGCAGATCGGCCGAATGCGCGGCACGCGCGATGTCGTGCTGCACGGCGCCCATGTCGAGCACACCGCGCGCGATGTGGTTCAGGTGCTTCTTCATGCCCAGCAAGGCCAGCGGCGCCATGGCCGCCAGCCGCTGCGTCAGCGCCTCGGCCTCGGCCATAAGCGCCTCGGGCGCCACGAGCTGCGTGAGAAAACCGATCGCGTGCATCTGCGGGGCGGCGATGCGCTCTGCCGTCAGGAACAGGCGCTTGGCCTGGTCCAGGCCCAGCCGGCTCACATAGCGCTGCAGTCCGCGCGGGTAGAAATGCAGGCCCAGCCTGGCGGCCGGCATGAACATGTCGATGCCCACGGCGCCCAGCCGGAAATCGCAGGCCAGCGCGAGGTCGGTCGCACCGCCGTAGACGCCGCCCTGCAGCAGCGCCAGCGTGACGGGGCGCGCGTCTTCGAGCGCGTTGGCCAGTTCCTCGAAGGCCTGGGGCTTGTGCGGATCCATCTGGCCGAGGTCGAAGCCGCTGCAGAAGTAGCGTCCCGTGGACGCCAGGCGCAGCACCAGCACGTTGGGCTGGGCGTTGACGGTGGCGATGTGCCGGGCCAGAACCTCCAGGTCCTGCGGCTCCAGTCGGTTGGCCTGTTCGGGGCGGCGCAGCCAGATGGTGGCGCTGGCTCCGGTGATCTCGAGAAGGGGCGTGTCCATGGGGCGGGCATGTTCGCACAGGCTTGTGCGCGCCCGCATGCCGCTCAGTGGTAATCGCTCTCGCGCTGGTGGCGAACCGCGCCGATCAGCACGGTCTGCTGGTCCACGATCTCGAACATGGCGACATAGCCCGTCGCGCCAAACGGGATGATGAGTTCGCGCACGAAGGCGTTGGCACCCAGCTTGCGACAGCTGAACGGGGTCAGCTGCAAGAGGCGGCAGGCCTCACGAATGGCCTCGATGGCGCGCGCGGGAATGTCCAGGTCACCCGCGGCGCTGCGCAGTTCCCGCGCCAGCGCGTGGTCAAACAACCGAAGGAGATCGTCCTCGGCCTCCGGGCTGAAGAAAACCCGATAGCTCATGCACGCCGGGTCTTGCGCGCAGCCGCCAGCTTCGACTCCAGTTTGGCAATCACCTGCTCGGCGGGGATGCCGTCATCCGCGTCCCTTGTGCGGGCGATGGCGGCCAGCCCGCGGCGCATGAACTCGGCGTTGTCATGCCGACGCGCCACCTCGTGCCGGACGGCCTTCTCGACAAGGGCGGTCATGGTTTCGCCCTCTTCGAGCGATTGCTCGATTTGATCGCGCAACTGCGGGTCGATGCGCACAGGCGGAATGGTGGCGGTCTTCATGGCGCAAAGTGTATTGCCGATGCGATACAAGCGTCCATCCCATCCCTTCTGGCCTGATCTGTGCCGCCTGACCAGCGGCTTGCGGTGCGCCTGCTCGCTGTGGTGGATGAAGACAGCCAACTCCGCCGCCAGACCACTGCGTCATCTCGCAGCCTGGGTCAGCCGGCGCGACCAGGCCCAGCGGCTTGCGCGTGCGGCCAGCCGACGGCGACGCTCCGAGGGTTCTCCCGGCCTGCTGGGGAACCCCGGCTATGGCCGGCTTAGGTGA
>DATKFT010001170.1:0-2739 GCA_035544335.1 Pseudorhodoferax sp. | reverse complement strand
CGCGGCCACTCGGGCGCGCCGTAGTGCAGGGCGGCGTCCACGCCGTCGGTCTCCATGTTGAAGGGCTCCAGCCGCGTCACGAGGTTCAGCGTCACGCCCGGGTTCTTCTGCGTGAAGTCCGGCAGCAGCGGCGCCAGCCAGCGCGTGCCCATGGTCGGCAGGATGGCCAGCGTGAGCGTGCCGGCGTCGGGGCTGGCCTTCAGGCGCAGCGTGGCATGGGAGATCGCGCGCAGGGCCTGGCGCACCTCCTCGGCGTAGGCCTCGCCGGCCGGCGTCAGCCGCACGGTCTGGCGCTCGCGCGCGAACAGCTCGACGCCCACGATCTCCTCGAGCGCGCGGATCTGCCGGCTCACGGCGCTCTGGGTCAGGCTCAGCTCCTCGGCGGCCGCCGTGAACTTCTGCAGCCGCGCGCAGGCCTCGAAGGCCACCAGCAAGCCCATGGAGGGGAGGTATTTCCGTGAGTGCATGGGTCGGCCTCTTGCTGGACAGTGGGCCGCTTCCCGCACAGCGCCGAGAGGACGGCAGTTTTCAGAGGGGAATGCAGGCCGTTTAAGCGATTCTAGCCAGTCGGTGGATAAGTATTTCCCACAGAAGTTCATTCTGAATGGGAATGATCTTCTTCCCAAAGATTGATTGATCTCAAGGCGGCTTCTCGCAAACATGGCGGCCTTTGCGGCGCCACGCGGCGGCCGCGCCACCGATTGAAGAACCAGCCCACCCCGATGACCCGATCTCCCGCGTCCCCCCGCTTGTCGCGCAAGCAATTCCTCTGCACGCTGGCGCTGCTCGGCGCCAGCCTGGCGGCCCCGGCGTTCGCCCAGGGCGACTACCCGAACAGGCCCGTCAAGCTGGTCGTGCCGTTCTCGCCGGGCGGCAACACCGACGTCATCGCGCGCATGCTCGCGCAGGGCATGGCCGAGCAGCTGGGCCAGCCCGTGATCGTGGAGAACCTGGCCGGCGCCAACGGCTCCATCGGCGCCAGCCGCGTGGCGGGCTCTCCCAACGACGGCTACACGCTGCTGTTCGGCACGGCCGGCACGCAGGCCATCAACCAGAGCCTGTACCGCAACCTGGGCGAGAAGAACCTGGGCGAGTACGAGTACGTCGCGCTCGTGACCAGCATTCCCAACGTGCTGGTCGTCAACGAGAGCAAGACGCCCGCGCGCACGGTGGCCGAGCTCGTGGCCGCCGAGCGCAAGCGCCGTGGCGGCCTGAGCTACGGCTCGCCGGGCGCGGGCTCCACCGTGCACCTGTCGGGCGAGCTGTTCAAGACCGCCACGCAGCTGGACCTGCTGCACGTGCCCTACAAGGGCAGCGCGCCGGCCCTGACCGACCTCATGGGCGGGCAGATCGACTTCATCTTCGAGAACGTCACGCCGGCCCTGCCGTTCGTGCAGTCGGGCAAGCTGCGCGCGCTGGCCGTGACCTCGGCCGAGCGCATCCCGGCGCTGCCCAACGTGCCGACCATGAAGGAGAGCGGCTACCCCGACTTCGTGACCGCCACCTGGAACGGCGTGCTGGCGCCCAAAGGCACGCCGCCGGCCATCCTCAAGCGGTTGCAGGACGCCGCGTCCAAGGTGGCCGGCAGCGCCGACTTCAAGACCCGCGTGACCGCGCTGGGTGGCGAGGTGCGCCTGCTCGACTCGGCCGCGTTCCGCGATTTCGCGCGCGCCGAGTACCAGCACTGGGGCACCATCATCAAGAACGCCGGCGTGACGGTGCAATGAGCACCGCCGTGCCGCCCCAAGGTGCTCAGCACCGCAGCGCGCAGCGCGAAGGTATTCCAATGACCCAACTGGTCGACACGCTGGCCGGCATCGTCGGCGCCGCCCATGTGCTGACGGGCGAGGACGCCTGCGGCTACGAGCAGGACTGGCGCCAGCGCGCCCAGGGCCGCGCCCTGTGCGTGGTGCGGCCGGGCTCCACGCCCGAGGTCGCGGCCGTGGTGCAGGCCTGCGCGGCCGCCGGCGTGGCCATCGTGCCGCAGGGCGGCAACACCGGCCTGGTGGCGGGCTCCGTGCCCGACGACACGGGCAGCCAGGTGGTGCTGAGCCTGCGCCGCATGGCGGCCGTGCGCGCCATCGACGCGCACAACATGACCATCACGGTCGAGGCCGGCTGCATCCTGCAGACCCTGCAGGAGACGGCCGACGCGGCCGGCTTCCTGTTCCCGCTGAGCCTGGGCGCCGAGGGCAGCTGCACCATCGGCGGCAACCTCGCGACCAACGCGGGCGGCACCCAGGTCGTGCGCTACGGCAATGCGCGCGAGCTGTGCCTGGGCCTGGAGGTCGTGACGGCCCAGGGCAAGGTGTGGGAGGGCCTGGCGGGCCTGCGCAAGGACAACACGGGCTACGACCTGCGCGACCTGTTCGTGGGCAGCGAGGGCACGCTGGGCATCATCACGGCCGCCACGCTGCGCCTGTACCCCAAGCCGGCCGCGCAGCTCACGGCCTGGGCGGCCGTGCCTTCGCTGGAGGACGCCAACCGGCTGCTGGGCCTGGCGCACCAGCAGCTGGCCTCTGGCCTCACGGGCTTCGAGCTCATGAACCAGTTCGCGCTGGGGCTGGTGGACAAGCACTACCCGCAGCTGCGCGTGCCGATGTGGCGCGGTACGCCCTGGTGCGTGCTGCTCGAGGTCTCGGACCACGAGTCCGAGGCGCATGCGCGCGGGCTGTTCGAGCGGCTGCTGGAGACCGCGTTCGAGCAGGGCGTCGTGGCCGACGCCATCGTGGCCGAGAG
>DATKFT010001169.1:0-1869 GCA_035544335.1 Pseudorhodoferax sp. | reverse complement strand
GGCACCACGGACCGGTTCCGCAAAGCCCGCTGGATGGACGGCGTGTTCGTGGGGGCGGTCCGCTCGGCCCACCATTCCCTGGCGGGCTCGTCCACGCGCTGGATGGAAGCGGCGCTGTACATCCGGAGCCACTACCTGCGGATGCCGTTGCGCCTGCTCCTGCCCCATCTGTTGCACCAGGCGGTGGCCAGGGAGGAGGATCCACCATGAATGTCGGGATAATTGACACAATCTCTGGGCAAGATCGTGCAATATTGCTAAGGCATTGATTTGCAAGCGATTCGGACATTGGTGCAGAATTTGCTGTATCCCTGTCGAACGCCCCCTGAGACACGATCATGCTCCAACCACAAGCGCCCCAAAATCCAGCACGCCGCCGCTTGGCCAAGGGGGCCGTGGCAGTCCCCGCCGTCCTGGCGTCGATCAGCACCAAGAACGCGCTGGCCAACCCGATCTACGGTTGCACGGTGTCGGGCAAGATGTCCGGCAATGCCTCTCCGGCGGCCAGAAACAAGACCGACAAGAGCTGCAAGGCAGGATTCAACACGCCGGACCAGTGGGCGACGTTCTACTCCCAGGACAAGAACAAGACGGACGTGCCGGGGTGGCTGAACGTGCAGGCGGGCTCGGGCAAGACGCCGACGCGCTACAAGGTGTTCACCGGTTCCAGCAGCCTTACGTTCAACAGCAACAAGGCCTTGACGATCAACGCGTTCGCCGTCTATTGCAACGCGGAGGAGTACGGCATTTCCTACCATGTGTCGCAGACGGAGTGCGAGCAGCTGTTCCTGGTTGCCTCGGGCAAGGTCTTCGAGTTCCAGAAGAATGGCCGCAAGTGGGGTGCGGTCGAGTGCGGGGAATACCTGACGATGCTGGCGACCGTGTAACGCTCGACAGCGCGCTTCCGACAAAAAACCTCGCCATCCGGCGAGGTTTTTTTATGCGCCGTGGGCGCGCAGCCCGTGGTGCTCTGCGGCGTCGACCGGGCAATGCGCCATGCCCAGCAGCACATCGCCCACGATGACGATGGCCGGGCTGCCCAGGCGCTGCTCTGCCGCCGTGTGCGCGAGCCGGTCCAGTGTGGTGGCGCACTGCTGCTGCTCGGCTCTGCTGGCGTTCTTGACGATTGCCACGGGCGTGCTGCCCGGCAGGCTTTGCTGCAGGCCCTGCTGCACGAGGGCGATGCGGCTGATGCCCATGTAGATCACGAGCGTCAGTCCGAGCGCTTTGGCGCTGGCCCCGACCTCGCGCCAATCGGTCTCGGCTTCGCCAGGCTTGGCATGGCCCGTGACCATGAGCACGCCGTGGGCGCGGTCGCGGTGCGTGAGTGGCACGCCCAGCGCGGTGACGGCGGCCAGGCTGGCCGTGATGCCGTTGACCACGCGGCATTCGATGCCGGCGGCGCGCAGGTGCTCGATCTCCTCGCCGCCACGTCCGAAGATGAACGGATCGCCCCCCTTGAGGCGCACCACGTGCTCGCCATCGCGCACGGCCGTGACCATGAGCTTTTCGATGAAGGCCTGGGGCGTGCTCTTGCAGCCACCGCGCTTGCCCACGTAGACGATGCGCGCATCGAGCCGGGCCCAGGCGAGCACCTCCTGGCTCACGAGGTCGTCGACCAGCAGCACGGTCGCGGCCTGGATCGCCTTGACGGCCTTGAGCGTCAGCAGCTCGGGATCGCCGGGGCCTGCGCCGACGAGCGTGCAGGAGCCGGCAGGGGCAGGGGGCGTTGTCATGGGTGGGAGGCCAATTGGCGGATGTGGTCGACCTGGGCTGCGATCGCGGGCGGGAGCGGCAAGCGGCCTGCGAGTACCTCACGCGTGTAGTCCGCGGTGCTCTGCGCATCGATCGACGCGGGCAGGCCGGCCT
>DATKFT010001168.1:0-21251 GCA_035544335.1 Pseudorhodoferax sp. | reverse complement strand
CTACCTGGCCGAGCGCCGCGGCGACGTGCTGACCACGGGCCGGCTCAGCGAGGCCGCGCAGGAGGTGCTGCGCGTGGCCGGCATCCCCGACTGCCGCGAGCGCCCGCTCGCCTGCCGCGGCACGCTGGACAGCTCCGAGGGCCTCAGCGAGGAGCAGCGCCTGTCGGCCCTGTCAGAGCTCTGGCTGGAGGCCGCGCTGGCCGCCGAGCGCGCCGGGGCGCCCGACGAGGCCGCGCTCGACGCCTGGCTGCAGACCGCCCGCCATGCCTACGCCTACCTGTTCTTCACGGCACGCCGGCCCGGCGAGCGCGCGTTCGAGGACCGCCAGACGCAGGTGCGCGACTACTACAACTACGCCGTGCAGCAGACCGTGACGCGGCTGTTCCAGGTCTACCGGGCAACGCATCGCGGGGCCGATCCCGTGCCGCCCGGCGCGCCGCTGCAGGCCGGCGGCTGGCGCATCGACAGCCACGCGCAGGACTTCACGCTGCCGCAGGGCGCGCAGCTGCCCGACGAGCTGCTGGCCGCGTCCGCGCTGCGCTTCACGGGCCTGCGCAACACCTACCGGCGCGATGGCTTCGGCGCCGAGCTGGTCGCCGTCGTGAAGCCGCCAGCGCACCCCGATCCGGCGCTGGCCTTCGACGAGATGCGCTTTCCGGCCCTCACGGCGCTGCTGCGCTTTCCGGGCCGCACGCTGCCCGAGGTGCTGTCCACGCGCACCGCGCAGCTCGTGCTCTACGACCCCTACCGCACGGCCCGGGCCCCGCTGGCCGACGAGCGCGTGCCGCTGGCGGCCAACTTCACGGCCGGCTACGGCCTGTGGCTGGCGCGTTCGGGCTTTGCGACGCAGTCGCTGCGCACGCTGTTCGGCCTGTCCGACGGCATCGTGCGCCCGCGCATCCAGCTCATGCAGCCCTACGACCCGGAGCGCCGCACCATCGTCATGCTGCACGGCCTGGCCAGCAGCCCCGAGGCCTGGATCAACGTGGCCAACGAGGTGCTGGGCGACGAGCTGCTGCGCCAGCGCTACCAGATCTGGCAGGTCTACTACCCCAGCAACGCACCGCTGGCGCTGAACCTCAAGGCCATCCGCGAGGCGCTGCTGCAGACGCTGGCCGAGCTCGACCCGGACGGCCAGGCACAGGCCTCGCGCGACATGGTGCTCGTGGGCCACAGCATGGGCGGCGTGCTGGCGCGGCTGCTGGTGTCCTCCTCGGGCGATGACCTCTGGGCGCTGCTGCCGCCCGAGTCCCGGGCCGGTCCGGCCGCGGGGGCGGCCGACGCCGCGGCGCCGCAGGCCATGGGCGAGGGGGCGCCGCTGCCGCCGCAGGCCGGGGCTGGCCAGAGCGCTGCCGCGCGGCGCGCCCGGCAGCGTGCGCGGCTCGAACCCTACCTGCACTTCGAGCCGCTGCCCCAGGTCGGCAGCGCGGTCTTCATCGCCGCGCCGCACCGGGGCACGCCGGTTGCGGGCCACGCGCTGGCACGCCGCATCGCCAACCTGGTCACGCTGCCGCTGGCCATGCTCGAGCAGATCGGCGACCTCACGGGCCTGCTGCTGCCGCCGCTGACAGGAGACGGCGCGCAGCCCGGCCCGCAGCGCGTGCCCAACAGCATCGACAACCTGCGCGACACCGATGTGTTCGTGCAGGCCGCCGCGCGGCTGCCCATCAGCCCGCGCGTGCGCTACCACTCCATCATCGGCCAGGCCGAGCCGGACCTGCCGCTGGCCGATGCGAGCGACGGCATCGTGCCTTACCGCAGCGCGCACCTGGCCGGCGCGGCCTCCGAGCGCGTGCTGCCCTCGGGCCACAGCGTGCAGGAGCATCCGCTGGCCATCCTGGAGATCCGGCGCATCCTGCGCGAGGAACTGCGCTGAGCCGGCCCAGCCCACGCAGTGCGTGGGCGCGTCAGAACCAGTACTTCCACGCGTAGACCACGGTCATGACCACGCCCGATGCGATCACGACCCGGCGCACGGCCTGGGCCGGCAGCACGCGCACCAGGTGGCCGCCCGCGTAGCCGCCCAGCAGCGCGCCGAGCAGCATGGCCAGCGTGGCAGGCCAGCGCACCGCGCCCTGGGCGATGAAGATCACGACGGCCGCCAGGCTCACGGCGGTGGCCAGCAGGTTCTTGAGCACCTTCACGCGGCGGATGTCGCCGGGCTCGGCGATGGCCAGCACCGCGGTCAGGATGACGCCCAGCCCGGCGCCGAAGAAGCCGCCATAGACCGAAGCGCTGGCGACCGCCACGAGCTCGCGCGTGCGCGCGCTCGCTGCGCTCGTGCGCCGCCGCGCAGACCAGGCCTGCACCTGCGGCGCGCAGGCGAACAGCAGCGTGGCAAAGCCGATCAGCGCGGGCACGGGCAGCACGAACCAGCGCTCGGGCAGGGCCAGCAGCAGCAGCGCGCCGGCCACACCGCCCAGCGCGGCGGCCAGCAGGCTGGCGCCCAGCCAACGGTCCAGGGCCGGCAGCTTTTCGCGGTCCGCGAACGCCGCGATCAGGTGGCCGGGCGAGATCGCGACGGCGTTGGACGCGTTGGCCGCGATGGGCGGCAGACCGGCCGCCAGCATGGCCGGGAAGGTGATCAGCGTCGCGCCGCCGGCGATGGCGTTGATGGTGCCGCCCGCGATGCCCGCGACGAACAGCAGGGCGATGGTCGATGCCAGCATGGAGTCCTTTCGAAACACCGCAGGCTAGCGGCGCGGCGCAGGACGGGCTAGAACGTTTGTGATCGCTGCGCGGGCGCGCCCATGCTGTCGCGGTAGGCGCGCGGCGAGGTGCCGAACAGGCGCCGGAAATGCCGGCCCAGGTGGCTTTGGTCGGCGAAGCCCAGTTCCGCCGCGAGCTCGGCCGGCGCGGCGCCCGCGCGCAGCCGCTCCCGCGCCGCATTGAGCCGCTCGGCCAGCCGGTAGGCATGCGGCGGCATGCCCACGCGCTGCGTGAAGCGCCGCGTGAAGGACTCGCGGCCCAGGCCGGCCAGCGCCGCGAGTTCGGCGATGGGCGCTGCGCCGGCCGGCGCCCGCAGCGGCGGGCCGGCGGGGTCGGCCGCGCGGGTGTAGAGGTTCACGCAGGCCGTGCCGGCGTGCACATGCGGCAGGCTGCGGTGCGGAACGCCGGCCGGGATCAGCAGGCCCTGGCCGGCCGCCACATGCACCTGGCGTCCGGCGACCTCGAACAGGCGGCTGCCGCTCAGCACGCAGCACAGCTGGGCCTCGCGGTGGAAGTGGCAGCCCAGCGCGGGCGCGCTGGCGCCATGCCAGTGCGCGACCTCGTCGCCATGGGCGGCGCCGCGGGCATAGTGCCAGGCGTTCGGGAGCGAAGGCGAGGGCGAGGGCAGGGCCATGGCGCCAGTGTAGGCAGGTGCATGGGCCGGCGTGCACCTGCACGAGACTGCGTCCGATCGGGCGCTGCCGTCCGGGCACGGTCGTGGCGTGGCGGCGGATCCGGCGGGAGGCGCGGGTGGCGGGGGCCGGGCCGCAGCGCATTCCCCACCGCACCGGCGCGGGGCCGGCGCGCGATGGTGGTGTTGGACGACAGGCAGGCCCCGCATTTCCCGCATACTGCGGCGATCCACACCACCGACCGGGGATTGCCATGGCTGCCCATGATTCGCTGACCCAACAGCTGCGCCACACCGTGGGCCGCAGCTGGTGGGTGATTCTGTTGTTCGGGATCCTGTCCACGCTGTTCGGCGTGATGGCGCTCGTCAACCCCGTGGCCACCGCCGCCAGCCTGACCTGGGCGATCGGTGTGCTGGCCGTGGCCGAAGGTGCCGTTGGCCTGGTGGGCGCGTTCAACAAGGACGCCGGCGTCTCACGCGGCTGGATGGTCTTCTATGCGCTGGTCTCGCTGGTGTTCGGCGGCATGGCCATCGCCAACCCGGTGTCGATGGCGGCCAGCATCGTCATGGTGGCCGCCGTGTGGTTCATCGTCTCGGGCGTGCTGCGCATCGTGTTCGCGGTCCGCGTGCGCAAGGAGATCGACCATGAATGGATGCTGATCCTGGGCGGCGTGCTCGGCGTGGTGCTGGGCGGCCTGATGCTGGCCGCGCCCGTGGCGGGCCTGATCGTCGGCGTGGTCTGGATCGGTGCCGGTGCACTGCTCTATGGCGTGCTGCAGATCGTGGCCGCTTTCAAGGTGCGCAAGCTGGCAGCCTGACGCGCGTGGCGCAGACAAGGCACATCCGGTGCACCCGGTGCCAGGCGCTCAGGCGACCCCGCTGAGCAGCACGACGCCCAGCACCACGAGCACGCAGCCGGCCCCGCGCCCCAGGCCCACGGGCTCGCGCAGGATCAGCATGCCGAACAGCGCACCGACCATCATGGACATCTCGCGCGTGGGCGCCACCACGCTGACCGGCGCGCCCATCTCGAGCGCGCCCAGCACGAGGATGTAGGACAGCGGCGAGAGCAGGCCCACGGCCACCGCGAGCCACCAGTGGCCGCGCATGGCGGCCAGCGCGCTGGCGCGGTTGCGCAGCATCCAGGGCAGTAGCACGCACAGGCGCACGAGGTTGGAGAACCAGTCCAGCACCACGGGTCCGATGCCCAGCACCTTGACGCTGTAGGCGTCGACCACGGTGTAGGCTGCGATCAGCGCGCCCGTGGCACCGCCCCAGCGCACGCCGGCCAGCGCCGCGGGCTGGCGGAACATGGCCAGCCGGCCCTGCGTGCAGATCAGGCCGATGCCCACGACGATGGCGGCCAGGCCCAGCAGGCCATGGGCCGAGGGCAGCTCGCCCAGCAGCGCGAACGCGCACAGCGAGGACAGCAGCGGCCCCGTGCCGCGCGCGACCGGATACACCACCGACAGGTCGGCCACGCGGTAGCCCTTTTGCAGGCACAGGCTGTAGACCAGGTGCAGCAGCCCGCTGGCCAGGATGCAGCCGAGCACGGGCAGCGTCCAGGCCATGCTGCCGTGCAGCAGCAGCCAGGCCACCCAGGGCAGGTAGGCGACACAGGCCACCAGCGTGCTGGCGCCCACGAAGGCGGCCCCGGCATGCGCGGCGCGCTTGGCCAGCAGGTTCCAGGTGGCATGGATGAAGGCCGCGAGCACCACCAGCGAGAAGCTCAGCAGCGTCATGGGCGGGCTCCGTCGGGGTGCGCGGGTTTGATGCAGGTCAAGCGCTCTGCAATCGGGGCCGCAAAGCCCCCAGCGCACGCGCCTGAATTCGACCCGATCTGCGTCTTGGTGTGTTGTATTGGATGCATGGTCAGCGATGCATCATCTCCTACTTCCACCACCCCGCCGCCGGCGGCGGCCCCCTGGCATGCGATGGACCCCGAGGCGGTGCTGCAGGCGCTGCAGGCCCGGCGCGAGGGCCTGGCCCCGGCGCAGGCCGCCGAGCGGCTGGCACGGCACGGGCCCAACGCCTTGCCGACGCCGCCGCGCCCGCATGCGCTCAAGCGCCTGCTCGCGCAGTTCAACAACGCGCTGATCCTGTTCCTGCTGGCCGCCGCGGTGGTCGCCGGAGCCTTGGGACACTGGGTCGATGCGGGCGTGATCCTGGGCGTGGTGCTGGTCAACGCCATCGTCGGCTTCGTGCAGGAAGGCAAGGCCGAGCAGGCGCTGGGCGCCTTGCGCGCCATGCTTGCGCCCAACGCGCGCGTGCTGCGCGACGGTGCGCGCCTGGCCGTGCCCGTGGCCAGCCTGGTGCCCGGCGACCTGGTGCTGCTCGAGGCCGGCGACCGCGTGCCGGCCGACCTCCGGCTGCTGCGCGCGCGCGGCCTGCTCGTGGACGAGGCCATCCTGACCGGCGAGTCCGTGGCCAGCAGCAAGACGGAGGCCGCCGTCGATGCACAGGCCGCGCTGGGCGACCGCGCGGGCATGGTCTACGGCGGCACGCTGGTGGCGGCCGGGGCCGGCCAGGGCCTGGTCGTGGCCACGGGCGTGCACACCGAGATCGGCCGCATCAGCAGCCTGTTGGGCGCCGTGCAGCCGCTGGCCACGCCGCTGCTGCGCAAGATCGACGCGTTCGGCCGCCGTTTCACGCTGCTCTCGCTCGCGCTGGCGGCCGTGCTGCTGGCCTTCGCGGTGGGCGTGCAGGGCATGGCCTGGCTGCCCGCGCTGATGGTGGTGGTGGCCATCGCCGTGAGCCTGGTGCCCGAAAGCCTGCCGGCCGTGATCACGATCACGCTGGCCATCGGCGTGCGCCGCATGGCCGCGCGCCAGGCCATCGTGCGCCGGCTGCCGGCCGTGGAGACGCTGGGCGCGACCACGGTGATCTGCTCGGACAAGACCGGCACGCTCACGCGCAACGAGATGACGGCCTGCCGCATCGTGGCCGCCGACGCCTGCATCGCCGTGGGCGGCTCGGGCTACGCGCCGGTCGGCGCGCTGGACCTGCCCGCGGGCCAGGACGCGCTGCCCGCGCACGCGCGGCTGCTGGTCGAGGCCGCGCTGCTGTGCAACGACGCGCAACTGCTGCAGGACGCGGCCGGCCGCTGGCAGGTGGACGGCGACCCCATGGAAGGCGCGCTCGTGGCGCTGGCCATGAAGGCCGGGCTCGCGCCCGCCGCGCTGCGCGCGGGCCAGCCGCGCAGCGACGAGATTCCGTTCGACGCGCAGCACCGCTTCATGGCCACGCTGCACGCGCAGGCCGGTGGCCAGGCCCTGCTGTACGTCAAGGGCGCGCCCGAGCGCGTGCTGGCCATGTCCACCCGCCAGCTCGGCGCGGGCGGCCAGCCCTGCGCGCTCGACACTGCGTACTGGCAGCAGGCCGTCGCCGAGGCGGCCTCGGCCGGCGAGCGCGTGCTGGGTTTTGCGCTGCGGCGCCTGCCGGGCACGTCCCGGTCGGCCCCCACGTCCACGCCTGCGCCGCTGGACTTCGGCGCCGCGTCCGAGCTCGTGTTCCTGGGCCTGGTCGGCTTCATCGACCCGCCGCGCGCCGAGGCCATGGCGGCCGTGGCCGACTGCCGCACGGCCGGCGTGCGCGTCAAGATGATCACGGGCGACCACGCGGCCACGGCCGCGGCCATCGCGGCCCAGCTGGGCCTGGCCCAGGCCCCCGTGGTGGCCACGGGCGCCGACGTGGATGCGGCCGACGACGCGGCGCTGCGCCGGCTGGCGCTGCGTGCCGACGTGTTCGCGCGCACCAACCCCGAGCACAAGCTGCGCGTGGTGCGCGCGCTGCAGGCCGAGGGCCATGTGGTGGCCATGACGGGCGACGGCGTCAACGATGCGCCCTCGCTCAAGCAGGCCGACGTGGGCGTGGCCATGGGCCACAAGGGCACGGACGCGGCCAAGGAGGCCGCGCAGATCGTGCTGGCCGACGACAACTTCGCCTCCATCGTGGCGGCCGTGCGCGAGGGCCGCACGGTCTACGACAACATCCGCAAGGTCATCGCCTGGACGCTGCCCACCAATGGCGGCGAGGTGCTGGCCATCATCGCCGCGCTCGTGCTGGGGCTCACGCTGCCCATGACGGCGCCGCAGATCCTGTGGGTCAACATGGTGCTGACCATCACGCTGGGCCTGGTGCTGGCCTTCGAGCCGGCCGAGCCCGGCGTGATGGCGCGCCCGCCGCGCGCGCCCGATGCGCCGCTGCTGTCGCCGTTCATGCTCTGGCGCATCGTCTTCGTCTCGCTGCTGTTCACGGCCGGCGCCTTCGGCATCTTCGCCTGGGCCGGCCACCGGGGCTACGAGGACGCGCTGGCCCGTACCATGGTGGTCAACACGCTGTGCGCGATGGAGGTGTTCTACCTGTTCAACGTGCGCTACCTGCACATGCGCTCGTTCACCTGGACCGGCGCGCGCGGCACGCCGGCCGTGCTGTGGGCCGTGGGCGCGGTGGTGCTGGCCCAGCTGGCCTTCACGTACGTGCCCTGGATGCAGGCGCTGTTCGACACGCGCGCCGTGCCGCTCGCCGACGGCGTGCTGATCGTGGCCATCGGCGCCGCGTCGATGGTGGTGCTGGAGATCGAGAAGGCCTTGCTGCGCCGTTGGCAGCTGTTCGAAGAACTGAAGGAGAGCAACGCATGACAACGTCCACCGAACCGGTACGGCCCGCCATCCTGCTGGCCAGCGACCTGAGCCCGCGCAGCGACCGCGCGCTGGAACGCGCGCTGCTGCTCGCGCGCCAGTGGCGCGCGCCGCTGGTGGCGCTGACCGTGCTGCCGGCCGGTGCCGCGCTGGCCTCGCACCCGGTGCTGGCGCTGACCTCGGACGCGGTGGCCCAGCGTGCCGCGCGCCGCCAGGCCGAGCGCCGGCTGCACGCCGACCTGGCCGGCGCCGACGTGCCGCTGACCGCGCGCGTGGAACTCGGCGAGGTGGCGCCCACCGTGCTCGCGATCGCCCAGGCCGAGCGCTGCGGCCTCATCGTGAGCGGCGTGGCGCGCTACGAGGCGCTGTCGCGCGTGCTGCTGGGCTCCACGGTCGATGCACTCGCGCGCCGCGCGCCCGTGCCGCTGCTGGTCGTGCGCGAGCGCGCGCGCAGCGCCTACGGCCGCGTGGTGGTCAGCACCGATTTCTCGGCCCACGCGCGCCATGCGCTGCTGGCCGCGGTGGCGTTGTTCCCGCAGGCCATGTTCACGCTGTTCCATGCCTACGGCAACCCCTATCCGCTGCTGGGCGGCATGGACGTGGAGCAGGCCCGCCAGGCCGGCCGCGCGGCCGCGCAGGAGCAGGCCCGCATCTTCCTGGACGAGACGCCGCTGCCCCCGGCCGTGCGCGCACGCATCGGCCTGCAGCTGGCCCATGGCGACCCCGGCCTGCTGCTGCGCGAGCATGGTGCCGAGCACCCGGGCGAGCTCATCGTGCTGGGCACGCAGCGCCGCACGGGCCTCACGGGCCTGCTGCTGGGCAGCGTGGCCGAGCGCGTGCTGGAACTGGCCGAGAGCGACGTGCTCGTGGTGCCGCCGGTCTGAGTGGCCTGGCTGGCCCGCGTCGCCTGAGCGGGCTCAGGCGCGCGCGGGTTCGAAGAACTCCGCGACACGCCCGAACACCGCATGGCCTGCCGGGTGCTGCCGCACGGCCAGCACGTCTTCGCGCTTGGCGACCTGGCGCAGCACCTGCGGCAGGGGCAGGAGAAAACAGCAATGCAGATGACGACATGCGAAGGCCGCCGTGGCAGGATTGTCGGCCGGCGTTGGGCATGTAACGGCGGCGCAAAAACGCGGCCAATTTAATTCCGGATGAACCTCCAGAAAACTGGGTGAAGTGTGATGCCGAATCAACAATCTAGCTGCTCACGTTCTGGCAGTGATAGAGCGCGGCCTCGGTGAGAGGTCGCGTTACAGTGTGCTCGATAAAAAGTTATACGACTGAAAAGACATGCGCCTAGACCACGTTGAGGATTTGTCGAAGTTTGTAGACGAGCTCAGGCGCGAAACTGATCGCGGTCTGCCGCCGTCATCCCAGCGAGCTGCCGTCGGCAGCCGCTGAATTCAATCGTTAGCCACTTCCATGTGCAATGCATTTAATCATCCTCCAAATTGCACGTGTGGCTGGGGCGGAGTTTTTTACGGCAGCAATTCTGATGAGGGCAGTTGGCTATTCAATAAAGAGCCACGACCACGAACACTTGGGCGGCAGCGGGGGACTCACGAGAATCCAACCGATGGCTTAACAGTACCCAACTCAAGATGCCCGGTCTGCGGAGAACGCGTCTTCTATTACGAATCACCATACGGTGGGCGAGTGTTTTTTGATGATCTTGGCCCACCTTGGCCAAAGCATCCCTGCACCTCTGGCGACAACAATGCGGCCCCGATCGCCAAGCCAAGACCTTGGCAAAAGCACGACTGGAAACCTCTGTCGTCTGTCTCAATTGATAAGTCAAAAAACCACGAGGCTGTTTACGCCCTTTCAGGGACCAATAACCACTCTCCGTACAAGTTCTATTTTTCTGCCGAAGAGATCGTCATGGCGGAAATCGTTAGATACCGCCCAACAAAGCCAGGCCAGTTCGAGATATCAATCCTCGATTACAACACCACGAACACTGACTGGCTCGTGTGGAGTGGGACTGCATTCACCAATGAAAATAGTGCAGCCGCGAGCAAGCCTGTATCAAAAGCAGTGATACATACCCATGAAGTTGAGAAATCCATCGCGGAAAAAAATGTGCGGCCAGAACAGGATGTTTTGATACAGTGCCCTGATTGCCAATCAAAGCTAAATCCTAGGAATTTCTTAAGGCATCTCTTGATCCAACATCAATACATTCCGATGGGCTCTGTCAAAAAAATCACTGGCCGTATCGTTGTCTCATGATGCATGTAGCTAACCATTCCGTTGAGAGAGACCGCTCACAAGCTGCGCTTGTGGGTTCCCTTCGCGGCTTTCCAGCTACGGCGGCCCTCACGTCAAACGTTAAAGCGCATGGTGATCCTGCTCCTGTTGCTCGCCGCGATTTTTGGCTATTTGGCCATCGATGCCTACAGTCTGGGGAAGCCGGCTCGTGGTGTTCCTTATGAAGTAGAGGCCAAGGCTCGGGGCGAGAACTTGGATGGAGTTTCTCTCATCGAGCAGAGGGAACGTCAGGCTTGGCATCGCAGTTATGGCATCGGCAAGCCTGCTGACGTTGTTTGGATTTGGGCAACTCTCTGCGGAGCATGCTTTGCGTTGGCTGTGGTGGTGGCGTACGAATGAGCCGCTCCAACTTTTCTTTCCATTGGATGCCTGCGGCTCCCGCTGAGCCATATCGTTAGACCGCAGGTAGCTTATGATCGATTTTCCAGCGCTGGAGACATCCCGACTCACGCTGCGTGAGATCGTGGAAGCGGATGCGGAGAATATTTTTCGAATTCATGGCGACGCCGAGTACATGAGATGGTTCGGATCGGATCCGGTTCGCGATCTTGACGGCGCCGCGAAATTGGTCGCCATGTTTGCCAGTTGGCGGAAAGAGCCGATTTCCGGTGTGCGCTGGGCCGTGGAGTTGAGAGACCGGCCAGGACTGATCGGTACATGCGGCTTGTTTCGCTGGAATCGAAACTGGAGATCCTGCACCGTCGGATACGAAATCGCTTCGGCGCACCAGGGACCCGGATACGTGAAAGAAGCTCTCACAGAAATCATCACCTGGGGCTTCCGAGAGATGGAGTTGAATCGCATCGAGGCGCAGGTGCACCCTGACAACTCGGCATCTCTGGCCTTACTCGAGGCGCTCGGGTTTCTGCAAGAGGGGAGGCAGCGGGAAGCTGGGTATTGGGCGGGCCGACACCACGACCTCCTGCAGTACGCTTTGCTCAATGCACAGTGGAGTACAGCGAATGCGGTTTGACCTTTTTCTGCAGTGGACCTTCGCCCACCGCTGAGCGTGACGCGGGTCAGGCTTACGCCAAGGTCGGCACCATTGACTTCGTTTTGGGCCAGACCCGTCATGAGAACCATGTGCTTGTCGGAACTGGCAGATAGCTCCACCACCACGGGGACCTCCCGCGAGTGGGCGCCCTTTCCGTCGAACACTAGAGCCCATCCGTCCTATGCAACTCCTCTACATCCTTCTCTGCCTCGCCGGCGCGGCCTTGCCCCTCTCGCAATTCCTCCCATGGCTTTCCGCCCACAGCCTCGACATACCGCTGCTGCTGCAACTGGCGACCGCCAGCCCCATCGCTGCGTTCGCCTGGGCCGACGTGCTCGTCTCGGGCATCGCGGTCCTGGTGTTCGTGGTGGCGGAAGGGCGTCGGCTCGCGATGCGCCGGCTCTGGGTGCCGCTGTCCTGCCTCGCTGTTGGCCCCTCATTGGCTCTGCCGCTCTTTCTGTGGCTGCGCGAGCGCCATCTTGCGGCGGCAGGGCCGGGCAACGCATGGAGACCCACGCCGCTGCGCAGCGCGGACGAGCGGGTTCGTTGGACCCCATGAGCCCGCCATCCTCCCGCATTCGGCTCGTTCTGCTGGATGCCGATGGCGTCGTGCAGGAGCTGTCCCACGGCTGGCTGTCGACCGTGGAGCGGGTATGCGGTGATCCGCAGCGCACGGCCGATTTCCTGAAGGCGTTCTACGCAATGGAAGCCATGTTCATGGCCGGTGAGGAGGGCGTGGGCGCTGCGCTGGCAAAGCTGGTGGGCGCCTGGAACGCCTCCTGCACGATGGAAGAGGCCATGCAGCTGTGGTGGAGCATCGCGCCACATCCCGGCATGTTCACCGCCATCGCCGCGGTGCGGGCGGGCGGAACGGCGGTCTCGCTGGCGTCCAACCAGCAGCCGGAGAGGGCACGCTATATGTCGCAGGCGCTGGGCTACGAGAAGGCCTTCGATGCGTGCTTCTACTCGTGCCATCTCGGATACGCCAAGCCAGACCCGGCGTACTTCCATGCCATCCTGCGCGCCAGCGGAACGCCCGCCGGCGAAGTCCTGTTTCTGGACGACCGCCCAGCCAACGTCGAGGCGGCCCGGTCGACGGGCATGCAGGCCGAGGTGTTCGACATCGCCAGCGGCGTCGGTCCGTTCCTCCAGATCCTCCAACGGCATGGCCTGCACCGCGGCGCACCGAGCGCTCAAGAGCCGCGTTGAGAAAGGCCCAGCCATGCCAGGACGGCTGTTGACCGCCGGCCTGGCGCTCGCCATGGCAGGCACGCTCGCGCTGCTGTCGGTGCACATCGAACGCCTGGGCCCGGAGCAGGCCTCCTACGGCAATCTGTGCGGTCCTTCGGCGAACAAGGAGTGCCTCCAAGCTGCGCTGGGCGGCGGGTTTCCCTTCGCGTTCCTGCTGGACATGCCCGGCATCTCCGTGCAGGGGCAGCTCCACTTCATCGAGGACCGGTTCAGCCCCGTGGCATTCCTGTTCGATGTGGTGTTCTACCTGGCCGTGCTGCTGGCCCTGTCCCGGCTGAAGCGCCTGGTGCGGCGGTCCGGCTGAGCGCCGGTGGTCAACACGCAAGGCTCCTCAGCCCGGCGCGCCTGCTGCTTGCGACCTTCGCCATGGCGCCAGCCGCCAGCGCCATGGCCCGGCCGGAAACGACCGCCAGACCTGTCCCCCTCCAGCCCCCATCACCCCCTCAACGCGCCCCCAGCAAATGCGCATGCAGCAGCCGCGCCACCGTGGTCAGCGGCTGGCCCGTGCGCGTGGCCAGCACGAGTTCGCGCGCGGCCCAGGGCTCGGCCAGCGGGCGTGCGACCAGGGCCTGGCTGGCCAGGAAGGGCGTGACGCCGCCTTCGGGCAGCAGGCTCAGGCCGATGCCGGCCGCGACCATGTGCACCAGGCCCTCGTAGCTCCTGGCCTGCATGCGCAGGCGCAGCGGCAGGCCCAGTGCGCGCGCCTCGTCGAGCAGCATCTCGCACAGCGAGGTGCCGCGCGGCAGGCCCACATGGTCGTAGGCCAGCACGTCGGCAAAGCGCAGCTGCGCCAGCTGCGCGAGCGGGTGGCTGCTGGGCATCACGGCCAGCAGGCGGTCGCGCCGGTAGGGCTGCAGGTCCAGGCCTTCGATGGGCTGGCGCGTGACGAGGATGCCCAGGTCGGCCAGCCCGGCCAGCAGGATCTTCTGGGTCTCGTCGCTGGTGCGCTCCTCCAGGTCCAGCTTGACCGTGGGGTGCAGGGCCATGAAGCTGGCGAAATCGCGCGGCAGGAACTGCACGATGGCCGAGGTGTTGGCCAGCACGCGCACCTGGCCGCGCGCGCCGCTGCCGAAGTCGCTGAGCGTGTGGTCCAGCCGCTGCAGCTCGGCGATGACCTTCTGCGCATGGCGCAGCAGCTCCACGCCGGCCGGGGTCAGCGACACGCCGCGCCGGTGGCGGTGGAGCAGCACCACGCCGCACCGCTTCTCCATCTCGGAGATGCGCTTGCTGATGGCCGAGGCCACGGTGCGTTCGCGCGTGGCGGCCAGCGTGATGGAGCCTTCTTCGGCGACGGCGACGAAGGCGCTGAGCGTTTGGATGTCGTAGCGCATGGGCATGGGGCGGCGCGCACTGTACCCCGCGGCCCCTCGGCCCCGCGCAGGGCGGGGCGAGTCCGAGGGGGCGGGCGGCTTCAGGGCCGGCGTGTGGCCAGCTCGATGGCCTGGCGCAGCGCCTCCAGCATGCTGCGCTCGTCGACCACGCCCTGGCCCGCGATGTCGAAGGCCGTGCCGTGGTCCACCGAGGTGCGGATCACGTCCAGGCCCACGGTCACGTTCACGCCGGCCTCCAGGCCCAGCACCTTGACCGGGCCATGGCCCTGGTCGTGGTACATCGCGACCACGAGGTCGAAGTCGCCGCGGCCTGCGCGGAAGAACAGCGTGTCGGCCGGCAGCGGGCCCTGGATGTCCCAGCCGCGCTGCTGGAGTTCGTGCACGGCCGGCACGATCTTCTCCTCCTCCTCGCCATAGCCGAACAGTCCGTTCTCGCCCGCGTGCGGGTTGATGCCGCACACGCCGATGCGCGGGCGCGCGATGCCCGCGCGCACCAGCGTGGCGTGGCCGCGCTCGATCGTGCGGCGCACGAGGCCGGGCTCGATCTTGCGGATCGCGTCGATGATGCCGATGTGCGTGGTCACGTGGATCACGCGCAGCTGCGGCGCCACGAGCATCATCGAGACCTCCTCGACACCGGTCAGATGGGCCAGCATCTCGGTGTGGCCCGGGTACTTGTGGCCGCCCGCGTGCAAGGCCTCCTTGTTGAGCGGCGCCGTGCAGATGGCGTCGATCTCGCCGGCCTGGGCCAGCGCCGCGGCGCGCGCGATGTAGCGGTAGGCCGCATCGCCGGCGAGGGCCGAGAGCTGGCCGAAGGGCAGGTCCGGCGGGATCAGGCCCAGGTCGATGCAGTCGATCACGCCGGCCTCGTAGCGCGCCTGGCTGGCATCGGCCACGCTGCGCACCGCGAGCGTGCCGCCCACGATGCGGTTGGCCTGCTCGAGCCGGCGCGTGTCGCCGATCACGAGCGGGCGGCACTGCGCGCGCACCACGGGCTGGGCCAGGGCCTTGACGACGACTTCGGGGCCGACGCCGGCGGCGTCGCCCATGGTGATGCCCACGATGGGAAGGGGTGCGCTCATACGGTTTCTTTCGGGGAAGGGAAGGTGGGGTGGGCCGGCGCGCGCAGCAACGCGCAGGCGCGCAGCAGCGCCTCGTCGCTGCCGAACGCACCGGCCTTGGTCACGACCAGCGGGCGCTGCGGCGTGCGCGCCTGCAGCACGCGGCCCAGGGCCAGGCCGGGTTCGGTCTCGCCCAGCATCTGCAGGCTGGCGATGCCGGCCGCGGCCAGCAGCGCGCGCGCGGTTTCGCCGCCCGTGGCCAGCAGCGCGCCCGCGCGCAGCGCATGCGGGCCGACCAGCGCGGCCAGCGCCGTGGCCAGCGCCGCGCCCTCGGCCGGGTCGAAGGCCGCGTCCTGGCCGATGCGCACGAGCAGGTCGCGCCCGGCCGCGAGCTGCGCGCCGATGTGGGCCTGCTGCGCGGGCCAGTCCGGGTGTTGCGCGCCGCCGCGCAGCAGCGCGGGCGGCAGCACGCATTCGGCGATGCCGCCGGCCTGCACGAGCTGCGCGCACTGGCGCAGGCTCACGCGCGACAGGCTGCCCACGAGCACGAGCAGCGGGCCCTGCACGGCGGGCAGTGTGGGCACAGGCGTGGCCTGGGTGGCTTGGGCACGGGGCGCGCCCGGCAGCTGCCCCGCGCGTCGCGCGAGGGCCAGCGCGAGCCCGCCCGAGCCGACCCAGAACAGCGGCGGGCAGGGCGCAGCGCAGGCGGGGGCACCAGCGCCACCGGCTGCCGGCAGCGTGGCCAGCGCCAGCGTGTCCAGCGCGTCCACGGTCTGCGCATCGACCACGAGGGCCTGCGCGCCGGCCGCGGCCAGCGCGGCGATGCGCGCGGCCAGGGCCTCGGGCTGGCCGCTGAGCGCCTGCGCATCGAGCGCGGCCGTGCGCAGGCCGGCCGCGTGCAGCTGCTCTGCGATGCCCGCGGGGCGCCCGCCATGCTCCAGGCGCCAGATGTCGGTGTCGGCCAGCGGCTGGCCGTGCACCAGCACACCGCCGCCTTGCACCGTGCGGCCCAGGGCCGGGTGGGCCGGCGCGACGATGGCCAGGCCCGCCAGCGGCTGCAGGCCGGCCACCTCGGCGGCCCAGGGGCCGCGCAGGGTCGAGTCGATCTTCTTGTACAGGCTGTACCGGTGCCGGCCGTCGCCACGCGCGGCCAGGTAGGCGGTGGCGGTGCGCACGGCCGCCAGCGCGGGCGCGAGCCGGCGCGTGTCGGTGTCCAGGGCCCAGGCCGTGGCTTGCGTGGCGGCGCCGGGCGCGGCCGGCTCCAGCGCGACCACGGCCCCGTGCCCGGCATGGGCGAAGCCGACGGCGCAGTCGGCCGCGCCGGTCAGGTCGTCGGCAAGGATGAGCAGGCGCATGGGGTGTGGCAGGCGGGCCGGGCTCAGGCGGCCAGCGGCGGCAGCGCCACGCCCAGCCGCTCGCTGAGCGCGACGAGTTCGTTGACGACCTCGGCCGGCATGGCGATGCCCTCGCGCATCTGGCGCGCACAGGTGCGCGCCTCGATCTCGCCGGGCAGGAAGACCTCGTCGGCGTTCGCGGCCTTCTTGGACTGCTTGATGAACTCGATCTGCTCGTCCATGTTGCGCTTGAACTCCACGAGGTCGGCCAGGAAGTCGATGCGGATCGCCGAGAACGCGTGCCCCTTGTTGAGCGGCTCGAAGTCCTCGTACACGTCGCGCAGCGTGGGCCCGATCGCCGCGCCGGCCAGCATCGACGACAGCATGCCCGTCACGATGGACAGGCCCGAGCCCTTGTAGTCGCCCATGGTGCGCAGGAAACCCTGGATGGCGGCCGCGGGGTCGGTCGTCGGCAGGCCCTCGGCGTCCAGCGCCCAGTCCGGCGGGATCTGCGCGCCGGTCTTGCCCGCCATGATGATCTTGCCCTTGGCCACCACGCTCTGCGCCATGTCCAGCACCACCGGATCGTAGCGGCCCGCGGGAAAGGCGTAGCTGAACGGGTTGTTGCCGATGCGCCGCTCGGCCGCGCCGTAGGGGGCCATGAGGTTGCCGCCGCCGATCGAGCTCGAGAAGCCCACCATGTCCCTGGACGAGGCCATCATCGCGTAGTAGGCGGCCGCGCCGTAGTGGTTGCTGTTGCGCGCGGTCACGAACGAGATGCCGTGCTGTTCGGCCAATGCGATGGCCTTGTCCATCGCGTACCGGCCCACCACCTGGCCGGCCGCGTTGTGCCCGTCCACGAGCGCCACGGCGCCCTGGGCGCGCAGGGTCTCGGGCTGGGCGCGCGGGTCGACGGCGCCTTTCTCGATGCGCTTGACGTACAGCGACACGCGCAGGCAGCCGTGCGAGTGCACGCCGCGCGCGTCGGCCACCATCAGCGTGTGCGCGGTCAGGTCCGCATCGCGCCGGGACATGTCCACGGCGCAGAAGATGTCGGCCACCCAGGCCTGCAGGACCTCGGGGCGCAGGCGGACGGTGTCGTTGAAGAAGTAGTGTTGCAAGAGAGGCTTTCGAAGGGCCGGCGAGGGGCGCACGCCACCGTCTGCCGCCGGCCTGCGCCGCCGGGCCGCCGTGGCGCAGGCCATGTGTTCGGGGCCGTACTGTAGGCAGGGACGGCCGGAATCTGCAGTGGTTTTTTGCTCTGCAGCCATCGCGCTTCGCCATGGCAGATCCGCGCAGGGAGCGGCGCCGTGCACGCCTGCCTTGCCCAAACGAGAACGCGTGCCTGCCCAATGACCATTAGAGAAAAAGCGCTGCGCCTCCTAGAGTGCGCGGTTTTTTCCAGACCTACAGGAGCCAAGCCCATGCACCACCTGCCCAACCGAAGAGCCGTTCTCGCCTGGGGCCTGTCGCCGCTGCTGCTGCCGGCGGCCGCGTCCGCGCGGCAGTACCCCGAGCGCGCGATCCAGCTGGTGGTCGGCTCGGCGCCCGGTGGCTTCACCGATGTGCTGGGGCGCATCGTGGGCCAGCGCCTGTCCGAGCGGCTGGGCCAGCCCGTGGTGGTGGAGAACCGCGCGGGCGCGTCCACCACCATCGGCACCAACGTGGTCGCCAAGGCCGCCGCCGACGGCTACACGCTGCTGATGGGGCATTTCGCGGGCGTGTCGGTCGCGCCCGCGCTGATCGCGCGGCTGCCCTACGACCCCGTCAAGGACCTGACGCCGATCGCGCGCGTGGCCTCCACGCCCGTGATCCTGACCGTGGGCCCCTCGGTGCCTGCGCGCAGCCTCGGCGAGCTGATCGCCTACCTGCGCCAGAACCCCGACAAGGCCAGCTACGCCTCCTCGGGCGTGGGCACGGCCCAGCACCTGGCGGCCGTGCAGTTCATGCGCGCCACGGGCACGCGCATGGTGCACGTGCCGTACAAGGGCAGCAGCGCGGCCATGGCCGACCTGGTCAGCGGCCGCGTGGAGATGAACTTCGAGTCGCCGCCCAATGTGCTGTCGCTGATCAAGACCGGCAAGCTGCACGGCATCGCGATCACGAGCCTCAAGCGCTCGCCGCTGCTGCCCGAGATCCCGACCATGGACGAGGCCGGCCTGCCGAAGTTCGAGATGAACCAGTGGTTCGGCGTCATGGGCCCGGCCGGCCTGCCGGCGCCGGTCGTCGAACTGCTGAACAAGGAGATCAACGCGGCGCTCGCGCAGCCGCAGATCGCCGAAAAGATCGTGGGCCTGGGCGGCGAGGTGCTGGGCGGCAGCGCCGAGGCCTTCGCGGCATTCCAGAAGGCCGACCTGGCCTACTGGGCCGGCCTCATGCGCGACGCCGGCATCAAGCCGGAGTAGGGCGGGCATCCCTGCCAGCGCAGGCCCGCGCACCGGCATCAGCCGCGGGGCTTGCGCGGCGCCGCGCGGGGCCGGGCCGGGGCCCTGGCGCGCGTGCCGGCCTGGCGCGGCGGCGGCGCGCCGTCCTTGCCATCTTCCTGCGCGCCGCGCACGGTCTTGCGCACGAGCTCGGCCAGCCGCGCCGCTGCGGGCGCCAGCGTGCGGCCGCGCGCGGTCACGAGGCCGATGCGGCGCGACACCACGGGCGCCACGATGGGCAGCACGCGCACGGCGCGCTGCGGCCGCCGCGGCATCACGGCGGCCGGCAGCACGGCCGCGCCCAGGCCTGCGGCCGCCATGGCCATCAGCGTCTGGGCCTGCGTGCACTCGTACTTGGGGCTCAGCACGATGCCGTCGCGCAGCGCGGCCTCGTCCAGCAGCATGCGCAGCGCGGTGGTGTTGCTCTGCAGCAGCAGCGGCAGCCGCGCGAGGTCGGCCAGCGCGATGTGCTCTTGCGCCGCGGGCCACAGCTTGCTCGACACCATCGCGAAGGCCTGCTCCACGAGGATGGGCGTGAAGTCCAGCGCGGACGCGGGCAGCTCGGGCCCGATGCCGAAATCGACCTCGGCGCGTTCCACGCAGGCGTAGAGCTCGGCCGGCGTGAGCTCCTGCACCGACACGCGCACCAGCGGGTAGTGGCCCTCGAACGCCGCGAGGATGGGCGCGAGCCGCGTGGCCGCGAAGATGGGCGAGGAGGCCAGCGCCACGCGCCCCGTGCGCAGGTCCACGGTCTCCTGGATCTGGCGCAGCCCGTGCTCGACCTCCTGCATGCCGCGCCGGGCCGCGGTCAGCAGCAGCTCGCCGGCCGCGGTCAGCTGCACGCGCCGCGTGGTGCGGTGCAGCAGCTCCACGCCGACCTGCTGCTCGAGCTGCTTGATCTGCGCGCTGACGGCCGACTGCGAGCGGTGCACCTCGCCCGAGGCCTGCTTGAAGTTGGCGTGCTCGGCGACCAGCACGAAGGAGCGCAGCAGCTTGAAGTTGATGTCCATGGCCGCGCGATTGTGCAGCCCACTTGCACAATCCGCTCAATTTTTGAGATTGTTCGATGGGTGCCGCGAGGCTATGGTTGCGCCGCTTTCGCAACCACACCAGGAGACTTCAGAGACATGCACGAGAACATCCGCCACTTCGAGTTGCCCACCAGCGATGCCGACGTGCGCATCGTCGGCACCTGCCGCGGCGAAGGGCCGCCGCTGCTGCTGCTGCACGGCAACCCGCTGAGCCACAGGAGCTGGGACCGCATCGCGCCGCGCCTGGCACAGCACTTCACGGTGGTGGCGACCGACCTGCGCGGCTATGGCGACAGCTCCAAGCCCGCGGGCTCGGACCGGCACGAGAACTACACGTTCCGGCGCATGGCGCTGGACCAGGTGGAGGTCATGCGCGCACTGGGCTTCGAACGCTTCGCGGTGGCCGGCCACGACCGCGGCGCGCGCACCGCGTTCCGCATGTGCATGGACCATCCGGACACCGTCACGCGCGCGGCCTTCCTGGACATCCTGCCCACGCACCGCGTGGCCCAGGACATGACGATGGCGCTGTCCATCGACCTGTACCACTGGTCGTTCATGGCGCAGCCGCGCGGCTTTCCCGAGCGGCTGCTGCGCGGCAACGAGGCCTTCTACATCCGCGACAAGCTCATGAAGCAGGGCCCCGGCAAGGGCGGCTTCACCGAGGAGGAGATCGCCGAGTACACGCGCGTGTGCACGCCCGAGAACATCCACGCGGTCTGCGAGGACTACCGCGCCGCGGCCACGCTGGACCTGCAGATGGACACGCAGGACTTCGAGGCCGGGCGCAAGATCGGCTGCCCGGTCATGGTGCTGTGGGGCGAGAAGAGCCACACGGGCACGCGCCACGACCCGCGCGAGGCCTGGCCGCACTACTGCGCCGACATCGTCGCGATGACGGCCTTGCCCTGCGGCCACTACCCCGTGGAGCAGGCGCCCGACGCGACCTACGCGGCGCTGCGCGACTTCTTCCTGCCCGAGGCAGCGGGCCGCCAGACCGTGCTGGAGGCCGTATGAGCGGGCCGCGTTTTCGCGCAGGCCTGTGCTGCGTGGCGGCTGCGCTGCTTGCCGGCACGGCGCTGCCGGCCGCGGCCAGCGACAACTACCCGAGCCGGGCGATCAAGCTCGTCGTGGCCTTCGGCCCCGGCACGGGCACCGACATCCTGGGCCGGCTCGTCGCGCTCAAGCTCGGCGAGCAGCTGGGCCAGAGCGTGTACGTGGAGAACCGGCCCGGCGCGGGCGGCGTGATCGGCACCACGGCCGTGGCCAAGTCCGCGCCCGATGGCTACACGGTCACGCTGGGCACCAACGCGACCTTCATCACCTCGCCCATCCTGGCCGGCAATTCGCCCTACCAGGCCGACAAGGACTTCGTGCCGATCGCCACGGTCGCGCGCGCGCCGCTGCTCGTGATGACGGCCAACCTGCCCGACGCGCCGCGCAGCGTGGCCGAGATCGTGGCGCGGGCCCAGGCCGGCAAGGGCAGCTTCTCGAGCTCGGGCGTGGGCACCATCGGCCACCTCACGAGCGAGGTGCTGGTGCGCAAGCTGGGCATCACGCCCGCGCACGTGCCCT
>DATKFT010001167.1:0-7871 GCA_035544335.1 Pseudorhodoferax sp. | reverse complement strand
GCCCGCGAGCGTGAAGTCGATCTCCACGCGCGGCGCCGCGCCGCCGCCCTCGTCCCAGGGCTTGAGGTCCTCGACCATGCTGGACTTGTGGCGTTCGAAGAAGGCCGCGCGGATCGCGCGCACCAGCGTGCTCTTGCCGGCCTCGTTGGGGCCGGCCAGGATGTTCAGGCCGGGTGTGAATCCGCTCAGTTCGAGCGGGGCGCGGAAGCGGCGCAGCTGTTCGACGCGCAGGCGGGTGATCTGCATGTTCATCGTGCGCTTTCGCGTGAGGCCAGCAGCGAGGCCAGCAGCGCGAGCGCGTCCTGCGCGGTGTCGCTGGCCTGGGTGCCGCTGCCTTCGGCGCGCAGCTCGGCGATCACCTCGCCGAGGTAGCCGTCGGCCTGCAGCCCGGCGATGTCGGCGTCGGTCGGCACCAGCCGCAGCCCGGCCTGGTCGGCCTGCAGATGGCGCACGCGGGCCTCGGCTTGTGCCAGGCCGGCCTGCAGCCGCGCGCGCGCCGCCAGGTCCAGCTGGCCGCGCAGGCGCAGGTCGACCACATGCTGCGGCGTGAGCGCGGCGAGCTGGTCGAGCAGCACATCGAGGTCGCTGTCGACCTGCAGCGCGGCCTCGATCTGCTGCCAGCGGTACTGGCCGACCGGCAGCTGGCGTACCTGGGGCTCGGCGCCGGGCCCG
The DNA here is from genome assembly GCA_035544335.1 of Pseudorhodoferax sp. GTDB lineage: Bacteria > Pseudomonadota > Gammaproteobacteria > Burkholderiales > Burkholderiaceae_C > Pseudorhodoferax. Next base: position 7,199 of record DATKFT010001167.1, on the reverse strand, counting down.
GCGATGTCGACCAAGAGGGCCTGGCCGGCCTCGTTGGCGCGGAAGCGGTCGGGCTCGGGCGTGCCCGCGTACCAGGTGCGCGCATCGATGCGCTTGCAGCCGTGCCAGTCGCCCAGCGCCAGGTAGTCGAGCCGCGCGCGTTCGGCGCGCTCGGGTGCGATCGGGTTGGCCGAATCGATCTCCTCGGCCAGGATGCCTTGTACGCTGCCGTGCGCGATGCCGATGCGCAGCAGGCCGGTCGGCGTGTCGGCCTGGTCGAACCAGGCCGTGAGGTCGTGGTGCGTGTGGCGCTGGGTCAGCGGCGCGGGCAGGGCCGCGAAGCCCTGGGCCTCGAACCGCTGCACGCCGGGCGCCAGCAGCAGATGGGCGTTGGACGGCACGGCGTGCAGGCGCTGGGCGCGGCTCCAGACGCTCTCGGCCAGGGCCGCGTCGTGGTTGCCGGGCAGCAGCAGCCAGGGGCCGGCGAAGCCGGCCAAGGCGTTGAACAGGCGGCGCACGGTGCGCTCGGAGACGGTCTGGGCGTCGAACACGTCGCCGGCCACGAGCACGGCGTCGACCTGCTCCGCGGTGGCGAGCGCCGCGAGGCGCTCGACGGCCTGCAGCCGGGCGTCGGCCAGGATGGGCGCGTTCTCGGGCGACAGGGTGCCGAACTGGCGGCCGATCTGCCAGTCGGCGGTGTGCAGGAAACGGGGCATGGTGTGCGAAGAGACGGGGCGCGGGCGGCGCCCGGGCTGGGGCGCCGTGGCGCGCACGGCGCGTAGGCGAGGGCGCGTGGAGAGATGGATTGTGCCGTCCTGGGGACGGGTGGACGCCGGCCATGCCCTGGGCGGGCGCGGCTTGTCCCACGGGGCGGTGGACAACTCTGGGGGAAACCCCGCGAAGATCTGCGGCAAGCCTTGCTGGCCGCGGCTTTGCACAGAGTGCCTGCGAAACAAGCAGGCAGGCAGGGTCCGCGATTTGCGCACAGAGCGTTACAAATTCTAGGGATTACACGGCTACGAGCTGAACAGCTGGCTGTGTCATGTTTCGGGCTGCCACTGCACTCACCACAACGAGAGGGGACCATGAAGAAGACGATGTTCAGCGCCTTGTGCGCCGCCGCCGTGCTGCTGGGAATCGGTGCTGCCGCACAGGCGCAGCAAAAGCCCGAGGAGGAGCCGGGCTGGGCCAAGGGCCGGCCCAAGACCGACACCGCGATGCGCATGGCGCCCGTGCCGGCCTTCCCGATCCCGACCGCGGCCGACCAGCTGCCCACCAGGAAGTTCAAGCTGCCGCCGGGCTTCAAGGTGGAGACCTTCGCCTCGGGCCTGCTCGACGCGCGCGGCATGCGCCAGGGCGCGAACGGCACCATCTTCGTGAGCACGCTGTTCGTGGGCAACAAGGTCTACGCGCTGCCGGCCGACGGCAAGGGGCCGGCCAAGACCATCATCGACCAGATGCCGTTCGCCACGGGCATCGAGTTCCACAAGGGCGCGCTCTACGTCGCCACCAACACCAAGATCCTGCGCTACGACGATGCCGAGTCCAAGCTCGACAAGCTGGGCGAGCCCCAGGTGATCTACGACAAGCTGCCCGGCGGCAGCGACCACAGCTGGAAGTACCTGCGCATCCGGGACGACAAGCTCTACTACGCGATCGGCGCGCCCTGCAACATCTGCGACCCGGGCGAGTACGCCAAGATCTACCGCATGAACCTGGACGGCTCGGGCATCGAGACCATCGCGGCCGGCGTGCGCAACACGGTGGGCTTTGACTTCAACCCCAAGAACGGCCAGCTCTGGTTCACCGACAACGGCCGCGACTGGCTCAGCGAGGAGATCCCCAACGACGAGCTCAACGTGGTGACGGGGCCGAACCAGCACTTCGGCTATCCGTTCTGCCACCAGGGCAACATCTCCGATCCGGAGTTCGGCTGGGGCAAGGACTGCACGGGCAAGGAGTTCGCCAAGCCGGCTGCGCTGCTGGGCCCGCACGCGGGTTCGCTGGGCCTGAAGTTCTACACGGGCAAGATGTTCCCGGCCAAGTACCAGGGCGCGATGTTCATCGCACGCCACGGCCCCTGGAACCGCACCGTGAAGTACGCCGACGTGTCGGTCGCCTGGCCCGACGGCAAGGGCGGCGCCAGGGTCGAGCCCTTCATGACGGGCTTCGTCGAGAACAACGGCTACCTGGGCCGGCCCGTGGATTTCCTCGTGCTCAAGGACGGTTCGCTGCTGGTCTCCGACGACCACGCCGGCGCGATCTACCGCATCAGCTACCGCGGTCAATGAGGGGGCGCGCCAGCCTGAAGCCAGCCTGCGCAGCGGTACTTCTTGCCGCTGCGCTGCTCCCTCTGTGCGCGGCGGCGCAGCAGCCGCCTGCGGCGGGCACCTACGCCCAGCGCTATGCGGCGCTGTGCGCGGCCTGCCACGGTGCCAACGGCCGCAGCGAGCTGCCGCTCACGCCCGCGCTGGCGGGCCAGCACTCGTTCTACGCGATCACGCAGCTGTTCCTGTTCCGCGAGGGCCGGCGCAGCAACGAGGCGATGACGGCGATCGGCAAGACGCTCAAGGATGCGGACCTGCGCGGCTTCTCGGACTACATCGCCACGCTGCCGGCCGTGCCCGCAGCGCCGCCGGCGACGCCTGCCGACGCCACGCGCATGGCCAGGGGCCAGACGCTGGCGCAGGAGCACAAGTGCTTCGCCTGCCATGGCGCGGACCTGTCGGGCGGCCAGCAGGTGCCGCGCATCGCGCAGCAGCGCGAGGACTACCTGCAGATGACGCTGCAGGAGTTCAAGTCGGGCAAGCGGCCGGGCTACACCATGGCCATGGGCGAGGCCGTGGGCCGCATCCCGGTCGAGGACCTGGACACGCTGGCCTATTTCATCGCGCGCTTCGTCCCTGCGGCCTCTGTGGCTCCCGCCGCGCCCGCGCGCCCATAGCCCCGGCGCCCACCCCGGTCCAGCCCCGCGCGGACCGGGGCACTGGCGTTCCTGTGGCTACATCCGATACAGTTGCGGCACAAATATCGGATCACTTATGTCATGTCCCTGCGCGAATCTGTGCTAACACGGCACCATCCGGCCGCAGCGCCGGGCCGCGCCATGGCGCAAGACGACCGGACAGGGTCGGGCAACACGATGGACATGGCTGCAACCGTTTTTCGATTCGACCGTGCCGAGCTGCGGCTGCACACGCGCGAGCTCTGCGTGGACGGCGCGCCCGTGCCGCTGGGCGCGCGCGCCTTCGACCTGCTGCAGGCCCTGGTGACCCACCGCGACCGCCTGCTCAGCAAGCACGAGCTGCTGGAGATGGTCTGGCCCAAGCTCGTGGTCGAGGAGAACAACCTGCAGGTGCAGGTCAGCACGCTGCGCAAGCTGCTGGGCAGCAAGGCCATCACCACGGTGCCCGGGCGTGGCTACCGCTTCGCCTCCACGCTGATCGACGAAACCCCCGCGCCCGTGCCGGCGCCGCGCGCGGTGGCGCCGCCCGCCTCGCGCGGCCGGGCCGGCAACCTGCGCCAGGGCGCGCCGCTGCTGGGCCGGGCGGCCGACCTCGCGGCCGTGGCCGCGCTGGTGCGCACGCAGCGCCTGGTCAGCGTGCTGGGCGCGGGCGGCATCGGCAAGACCAGCCTGGCCCGGGCCGTGGCCTGGGAGCTGGGCCATGTGTTCGCCGACGGCGTCTGGCTGGTCTCGCTGGCCGAGGTGGCCGACGCCCAGGCCCTGCCGCTGGCCGTGGCGCGCGTGCTCGAGATCAACCTGCCCGGCCCCGATCCGCTGGCCGTGCTGGTCGAGCGCCTGCCGGCGCAGATGCTGCTGGTGCTGGACAACTGCGAGCACCTGGCCGAGCCCGTGGCCGCGCTCGTCGAGCGCCTGCTGCAGGCCCGTCCCGGCCTGCATGTGCTGGCCACGAGCCAGGAGCCGCTGCGCCTGGCGCGCGAGCAGCAGCTGCGGTTGGACGCGCTGGCCGTGCCCGCGCCCGACGCGCGCGAGGACGCGCTGGCCCATGGCGCCGTGGCGCTGTTCGTGGCGCGCGCCCAGGCCGCGCTGCCGGGCTTCGCGCTGGACGCCGGCAAGGAGGCGGCCGTGGTGGAGATCTGCCGCGCGCTGGACGGCGTGCCGCTGGCGCTGGAGTTCGCCGCGGCGCGCGTGCCGCTGCTGGGCGTGGAGGGCGTGCGCCAGCACCTGGGCCAGCGCCTGCGCGTGCTCAACCGCGGCGCGCGCGATGCGCCCGAGCGCCACCGCACGCTGCGCGCCACGCTGGACTGGAGCCACGCGCTGCTGCGCGAGGACGAGAAGAAGGTGTTCCGCCGGCTGGGCGTGTTCACGGGCGGCTTCGGCCTGGAACTCGCGCAGCAGCTCGCGGCCGACGAGGCCACCGACGCCTGGGACGTGCTGGAGCTGCTCGGCAACCTGGTCGACAAGTCCATGGTGGTCGTGGACGCGGCCAGCGCCACGCCGCGCTACCGCCTGCTGGAAACCGCACGCGCCTACGCCTGCGACCAGCTGGACCTGGCCGGCGAGCGGCCCGCGCTGCAGCTGGCCCATGCGCGTGCCATGCTGGCCATGTTCGACCGGCGCACGCGCATGGAGCGCCTGGGCCTGGAGACCGTGGACCATTGGATGCAGGCATGCCTGCCCGAGGCCGACAACCTGCGCGCCGCGATCGACTGGGCCGTGGCGGCCGGCGCGCGCGCGCTGGCGCTGGACCTGGCCAACACGGCCGCCGAATTCATGTACGAGGCCGGCCGCTACACCGAATGCGTGGCCTGGATGCGCCGCGCCGAGCCGCTGATCGATGCCGACACGCCCGAGCTCGTGCTCGCGCGCTTCCAGTTCGGCCTGGCCATGGTGGGCCTGCATGGCGGCGTGGAGGGCGCCGAGCGCCTGCGCCTCTTGGACGCCGCACTGGCCACACTGGAGCGCCACCCGCCCTCCATCGTGCTGGTCTACGCGCTGTGCATGCGCGGCTACGTGGCCGGCATCTGCGGCGAGCTGGCGCTGGCGCGCCGTACGCTGGACCGCGTGCACGCGCTCATGGAGCTGCCGCCGTTCGCGCTGCTGCGCGGCCTGCCGCTGTACATCGAGGGCATGGTGCAGCGCTTCGAGGGCCAACCGCACGAGGCCCTGGCCGCCTACACCGAGGCGTTGCCCTACGCGCGCCGCCACGGCGACGGGCGCACGCTGTTCTACCTGCAGTGCAACCTGGCGGCCGTGCACCATGAGATGGGCCACCTGGACGAGTCCGTGGACCAGTACCGCCGCGTGGTCGCCGCGCTCGAGGATTCGCCGCGCACCGATGCACAGATGATGGCCTTCGCGCTGGTCTGGCATGCCCATGCGCTGACCGCCCAGGGCGCGCTGGACGAGGCGCTGGAACAGGTGCGGCGCAGCCTGCCGTACTGCCGGCGCTCGGTCGGCCTGCGGCATTTCGCGGGCATGCTGGGCCTGCTGGCCGCGCGCCGGGGCCGGCTGCGCGAGGCCGCGCTGCTGCTGGGCTGCGACGATGCGGCGCGCCAGCGCCGCGGCGAGGTGCGCACGCCCTTCGATCTGCGCACCATGAAGGCCATCCTCGCGCTGGTGGGCGCCGAGCACGCGCCCGAGCGCGTGGCGGTGTGGCGCGTGCAGGGCACGGCGCTGGACGAGGCGGAGGCGGCGGAGCTGGTGCTGGGGTAGGGGGATCGGGCGTTCCTGGCCCGGATGTGGGAGGCCGCCAGGCGCCCGCTGCGGCCGCTCGTGCCGTCGGCCCCGGCGAGCGTTGTGCAACGGTGGCTGTGCGTCAAGCGCGGGCTGACGCGCGTTCAGCGGCCGCTGGGGTCACCGACGGCTTGCACGCCCCCTAGATCGGCATGCGGTAGCCGAAGAACTCGTGGTCTTCGTTGTAGCCGCCCTGGCCGGCACCCAGGTCCTTGAAGTCGTGCACGAACTCGATCGCCGCGATCCACTTCACCATCTTGAAGCCCAGCTCGTTCTCGCAGCGCAAGCGCAGCGGCGCGCCATGCAGCACCGGTAGCGCCGCGCCGTTCATTTCGTAGGCCAGGATCGTCAGTTCGTGGCGCATGTTGGAGAGCTTGTGCACGTCGTAGTAGCGTCCCCCGTCGCTGCCATCGGCCAGGGAGTAGAAGACGGCATAGCGCGCCTGCGGCGTCGGCTTGACCAAGGCCATGAGATCGCGCATCGGCACGCCGCCCCACTTGGCCACGCCCGACCAGCCCTGGATGCAGAAGTGGGTCGTGATCTGCTCCTGCTTGTGCATGGACCGCAGCGCGCGCAGCGAGAAGCTCTGCGGGTTCTCGACCAGGCCCCCGACGCGCAGCCGGTAGTCGGCGAACTGCCCCGCCACCAGCTGCTCGTACTCCGCGGAAGCCGGCATCGTGCCGTTCGGCCAGAAATGCGGCGAGATGTCCTTCTCGGTCAGTTGCGCGTGCGGGTCCCACCACTCGGCCAGCCCCTTCAGCCAGCCGATCAGGAAGCGGCCCGAGCGCTGCACCAGCCTGGCATGCCGGATCGTGAACGGCGAGGCCCACAGCCAGGCCACGACGAGCAGGACCATGGCGGGCGCAAACAGCCAGAAGCCCGACCAGGAGCCGTCGTGCACGCCCGCGAACATGTGGTTGGTGTTGTCGCGCAGGCCCGTCACCAGCACCATCACGCCGTGTGCCACGATGAACAGCACGAACCAGGCGAACGAGAGGAAGTGGATGGAGCGGGCCACCTGCCGGTTCAGCACGCGCCCCAGCCAGCCGAGCTTGTTGGAGAACGCCGGCCCCTGCAGGATGCCGGTGACGATGGAGACCGGGGCCGCCACGAAGACGGTGACGAAGTAGGTCAGCTGCTGCAGGCCGTTGTAGCGCGTCCACCCTTCGTCCACCGGGAAGTTCAGCGATGCGTACTGGATGCCGGTGGAGACCGCGTTGGGAAACACCTCCCAGGTCATCGGCACGATGCGCTGCCACTGGTCGGTGGCGAAGATCAGCACATAGAACGCGATGCCGTTGAGGGTCCACAGGAAGTTCATGGAGAAGTGCCACCAGCGCGCCAGGCCGATGGTGTGCCGCAGCCCGGGAATGCCCAGCCAGGTGGGCAGGGTGACCGCGTCGTCCTTGGCCGTCCAGATGCGGTCCTTGGGCACATCGTGCTGGAAGCGGAACCACTCGGTGCCGGGCGTGCTGTCGCGCCGCCAGTACAGGCGCGGGTGGTCCGCGAGGATCTGGATGCC
>DATKFT010001166.1:0-2245 GCA_035544335.1 Pseudorhodoferax sp. | reverse complement strand
CTGCGCTTGACCGCAATGGCCCGGTCCAGCAGCGTGGCTGCGCGCTGGTACTGCCCGGCGGCGGTGTGGGCCTCGCCCAGCGAGGCCACGACCTGGATGGCCAGCGGATCGTCGCCGGCCTGCTCGGCTTCGCGCAGCGCGCGTTCGCCATGCACGATGGCCTGGCGCGGCTCGCCGAGCGCGTAGTGCACGCAGCCCAGCCAGTGGCGTGCGCGCGCCACGCGCTGCACATCGCCGTGCTGCTGCGCGAGCGCGACGGCGCGTTCGGCCAGCGCGATCTGGCTGCGCTCGGGCTCGAACATGCAGACCATGGCCAGCCGTTCCACGATCTCCACCCAGTGCAGCGCGCGTTCGCCCGACAGCTCGCCGCGCTCCAGCGCCGCCAATGCCGCATGGAAATGCGCGCGCGCCCGGTCCAGCGCCGACACGGCGAGGGCGCGCTCGCCCGCCAGCGCGGCGTACTGGGCCTGCAGCGGCGCGTCGCCGCCGGCGCCGAAATGCAGCGCCAGCGCCTCGGCATCTTCCTGGCCCGGCTCGGCCGCATGCTGCAGGAGCGCCACGCCGATGCGCAGGTGCAGCCACTGGCGCTGCAGCAGGCCGACCGAGGCATAGATCACGTCGCGCGTGACACCGTGCTTGAAGCGCAGCGTGCCCGCATGCTCGCCCGGGAACAGGAAGTCCTGCTCGGCCAGTTCGCGCAGCAGCGGGCTGTCGGGCGCGCAGCCCGTGATGCGCGCGAGCAGCCAGGCCGGCACCACGTTGCCGATCACGGCGGCCGTGCGCAGCATCTCCACGAGCGCCGGCCCCAGGCTTTGCACGCGCGACTCGATGAGCTGGTTGAGCCAGCCCGCCGGACTGGGCGGCGCGGCCAGCCGGCCGCTGTCGCCGCGCGCCGCCGAGTGGCACAGCTCCTCGATGAACAATGGGTTGCCGCCCGCGCGCGCGCAGATCTGCGCGACGACGAAGGGGTCGGCGCCGGGCAGCTGGGCGGCCGCGGCGGCGGTCGCCGTGGCCTCGTCCAGCGGTGCCAGCGTGATGGCCGCAAAGCCCGGCGTGACCGGGGCCGGCGCGCGCTCGGTGCGCCGCGTGAGCACCGTGAGCACGCGCAGGCCGCTTTGGCGCTGGATGCGGGCCAGGGCCTGGTGCGAGGCGTCGTCCGCCCATTGCCAGTCGTCGATGAACAGCACGAGCGGCTGCTCCGCGGCGAGCTGCTCGAATGCCGCGCCGTAGGCCGGGGGCCGCGTGGGCAGCGCGGCCACGCCCAGTGACTGCAGCATCTGGCGGAACGGTTGCAGCGGCGCGGCGCCCAGGCCGGCGTCGCAGCTGCCGCGCAGCACCTGGCAGTCGCGCTGGTGGGCGTGGTGCAGGAACTCCTCCACCAGCCGGGTCTTGCCGATGCCCGGCGGTCCCGCCACCTCCACGCCGACCGGCCGGCCGGCACAGGCCGCTTCCAGCGCCTGCGCGAGCCGTGCGAATTCGGCCTGCCGGCCGACCAGCGGGGCGCGCTGGCGGCTGCGTGCCTCCACGCCGGCGGCGGTCTCGGCCAGGGCCTCGATGCGGTAGACCAGGATGGGCGCGTCGCGGCCCTTGACCTTGATCATGCTGGGCGCGCTGGCGCCGAAGAAGCGCCGCGCCGGCCCCAGCGTCTCGTCGCTGACCACGATCTCGTGGGGGCGCGCCGCATCCGAGAGCCGCGCCGCGATGTTGGGCACCGTGCCCATGAGTTCGAAGCGGCCGCGCTCGATGTCGCCTTCGCCGATCAGCACCAGGCCGGCGTGCACGCCGGTGTGCAGCTGCAGCGCAAAGCCCGCGGGCAAGGGGGGGGCCAGTCGCACCACGGACTGGTGCAGTGCCAGGGCGGCCTGGACGGCGCGGCGGCCGGCGTCCTCCTGCGGCACCGGGTGTCCGAACATCGCGAGCAGCCCGTCGCCCTGCACACGCACGATGGTGCCGCCCCAGCGCGGCACGGTCTCCTGGTAGGCGATGCGCAGCGTGGACAGCAGCGCGGCGTATTGCTCGGCCTCCAGCACACCGGCCAGTTCCGTCGAGCGCGACAGGTCCGAGAACAGCAGCGTGACGTAGTGGCGGTGCTGCACGGCCGCCGGCGGCGGGCGTGCGACGGGGACAGGCGGCGGTTGCGGTTCGCTCATGGCGCGCAGCGGCATGGTGGGCAGTGTGTAGATCTTGTGGTGCAGGGTCTCGCGGACAGTACTGAGGATGGTACAGGTCCGTGCCCCGTGTTGTC
>DATKFT010001165.1:0-14252 GCA_035544335.1 Pseudorhodoferax sp. | reverse complement strand
CTTCGGCAGCTTTCAGAACGGCGCGGTGTACTTCTTCTGGGTGCTGGCCGCGGCGCTGCTGGGCGTGCAGATGCTCAGCGACTACATCATGGACAGCCGCCTGGGCCGCGGCCTGCACGCGATCAAGGAGAGCGAGAGCTTCGCCGCGACCGTGGGCGTCAACGCAGCCGCCTGGCGCAGCCTGGTGTTCGTGGCGGCCGCGGTCGTGGCCGGCCTGTCGGGCTACTTCTTCGCGCACCAGTCGGGCTATCTGGGCAGCGATGCCTTCGGCCTGGAGCGCAACACGGCGCTGCTGATCGCGGTCGTCATCGGCGGGCTCGGCAGCGCCTACGGGCCCTTGCTCGGCGCGCTGGCGCTCGTGGGACTCAACCAGGTCACGGCCCAGTTCTACGAGGTGTCCTACCTGATCTTCGGCACGATCTTGCTGCTGGTCATGACGGTGTTCCCCTCGGGCATCGCGGGGCTGCTGCGCGCGGGCGCCGGCCGCCTCGCACGGCGCCGGCCTGCAGCGCGTACAGCGCGGGCGGCGCCCACCGAGGCGGCCCAGGCCGCGGCGGCGCCGACCCCTCTGGGCGTGGCGGCCGCACCGGGCACGGCCGTGCTCGAACTCGCCTCGGTCACCAAGCGCTATGCGGGCGTGACGGCCATCGACGCGGTCTCGTTGCGCGTGCAGGCGGGCACCGTGCATGCGCTGATCGGCCCGAACGGGGCCGGCAAGAGCACGCTGATCAATGCCATCACGGGCCTGGGCATGGCCGATGGCGGGGCCATCCGCTTCTGCGGGCGCGACATCTCCGCGCTCAAGCCGCATGCGCGCGCGCGGCTCGGGCTGGCGCGCACCTTCCAGAACCTGCAGCTCATCGGCTCGCTGACCGTGGCCGAGAACGTGATGCTGGGCCTGCCGCGCAGGCATGGCGCGCTGCGCGGCCTGCTGCGCTGGCTGGCCAGCGGGCGCGATGCGGCCCAGGAGCGGGCCGAGGCGCTGCGCCTGCTGGGCGTCATGGGCATCGCGCACCTGGCCGACGAGAAGCCGGGCGAGCTGCCCTACGGCCACCGCAAGCTCTGCGAGCTGGCGCGCGCGCTCGCGCAGTCGCCCACGCTGATGTTGCTGGACGAGCCCATCGCCGGGCTCAACGAACAGGAGGCGCACGAGGTGGGCGCGCGCATCCTCGCGATGAAGGAAAGCGGCATGACCATCCTGCTCGTGGAGCACAACATGGGGTTTGTGATGCGGGTCTCCGACCACGTGACCGTGATCGACTACGGCCGCAAGATCGGCGAGGGCACGCCCGCGCAGGTCCAGCAGAACCCCGCGGTCATCGCTGCCTACCTCGGAGACGCGGCATGAACCTGCTGTCGATCAAGGGGCTGCAGGTGGCCTTCGGTGGCGTGTCGGTCCTGCACGGCATCGATCTGGACGTGCAGGCGGGCCAGCTCACGGCCGTGGTGGGCGCGAACGGCGCGGGCAAGACCACCTTGCTGCGCGCGGTGTCGCGGCTGGCGCCGGCCAAGGCCGGCAGCATCCACTTCGATGGGCAGGACCTGGCCGCGCTGGCGCCGCACCTGGTCGCGCGGCGCGGCCTGGTCCATGTGCCCCAGGGCCGCCAGATCGTGCCGGGCCTGAGCGTGGAGCAGAACCTGCTGCTCGGCGCGTCCAGCCTGCCGGGCATGGACGACGCCACGCAGCAGCAGCTGCTGGCCGCCGAGTACGCGCGCTTTCCGGTGCTGGCGCAACGACGCCACATTCCGGGCGAAGCGCTGTCGGGCGGCGAGCAGCAGATGCTGGCCGTCTCGCGTGCGCTCATGATGCGGCCGCGCCTCCTGATCCTGGACGAGCCCTCGCTGGGCCTGGCGCCCCAGATCGTGCGCAGCATCCATGCGAGCCTGCGCGAACTGGCCACGCAGGGCATGGCCGTGCTGCTGGTCGAGCAGGTGGCGTTTGCGGCGCTCAGGATCGCCGACCACGGCTACGTGATCCAGAACGGCCGCATCGCGATGGCCGGCCCGCCCGAGCAGCTGCTGCGCGACCCCGCGCTGGTGCAGCGCTACCTGAGCTAGGGCGCCGGCCCGCCCGCACCCGAACGGGCATCCCCAGGATCCCGCCGCCGCCCTGCCGTCCCGTGCGGGACGGCAGGGCCGTCCACGCCGCATGCGTGCAGCGCAGGTCCGGCGGGCGCGCCCCACCCATCCATCCCAGAGTCGCAACCCGCAACGCCCGCAGACGGGCCGTTTCCATGAACCCCGTGTCATTTTCCCGAGCAGGCCGCATCGGCCTGCTGTGCATCGACCACCCCCCCGTCAACGCCATCGCCGCGCACCTGGTCGAGGCGCTGGACGCCGCGCTGGGCGACTTCGAGCGGGCCGACCTCGATGCGCTGGTGCTGCTGTGCGCAGGCCGCACCTGGGTCGCCGGCGCCGACCTGGCCGCGTTCGACGACCCCGGCTTTTCCGCACGGCCTTTCAATGCCTGGCTGGCCCGGCTGGAAGCCGGCACGCGTCCCGTGGTTGCCGCGCTGCACGGCACGGTGCTGGGCGGCGGGCTGGAGCTCGCGATGGCCTGCCACCACCGGGTCTGCCTGCGCGGCACGCGGCTGGGGCTGCCGGAGGTGAACATCGGTCTCATTCCCGGCTCGCTGGGCACGCAGCGGCTCCCGCGGCTCGTGCGCGGCGAGCTCGCGCTGGACATGGTCACGAGCGGCCGGCTGCTGGACGCCGACGAGGCCGCGCGCGAGGGCCTGGTCGACGGCGTGGTCGATGCGGACCTGCGCGGGGCCGCGACCGCGGCGGCCGCCCGCCTTGCCGCCGACCCGGCCAGCCTGCGCCGCACACGGCAGCTGCGCGTGCAGCCGGCGTGCGAAGACGCGTTCGCGCGCGCCGAGGCCGAGGCCCAGCGCAAGCCCGGCTGGCCCCAGCTCGCGGCCGCCGTGCGCTGCCTGCGCGCCGCGCAGACCCTGCCGTTCGAGGCAGGCGAGGCGGTGGAGGCCCAGGCGTTCGCGGGTCTTGTGCACGCCCCCAGTGCGCGGGCGCTGCGCCACCTGTTCTTCGCGCAGCGCGAGGCGGCCCGGATGCCAGGACCGCCAGCGGCCCAGGCGCGCACGGTCCAGCGCGCGGGCATCGTCGGCGCGGGCACCATGGGCGGCGGCATCGCCATGGCCCTGCTGAACGCGGGCATTGCCACCGTGCTCGTGGACACCACCGAGGCGCAGCTGCAGCGCGGCCTGGCCACCATCCGCGCCCACTACGAGGCCAGCGTCGCCAAGGGCCGGCTCACGGCGCAACAGCTCGCGCAGCGCCTGGCCCTGCTGCAGGGTGCCGTCGACGATGCGGCGCTGGCGGACTGCGACCTCGTCATCGAGGCGGTGTACGAGAACCTGGAACTCAAGCAGCAGGTCTGCGCACGCCTGGGCGCCGTGGCCCGGCCCGGCGCCATCCTCGCGAGCAACACCTCCACGCTGGACATCGATGTGCTGGCCGCGGCGTCCGGCCGGCCGCAGGATTTCTGCGGCATGCATTTCTTCAGCCCTGCCCATGTCATGCGGCTGCTGGAGCTGGTGCGCGGCGCCGGCACGGGCGCGGACACGCTGGCCACCGTGCTGCAGCTGGCGCGGCGCATCGGCAAGGTGGCCGTGGTCTCGGGCGTCTGCTACGGCTTCATCGGCAACCGCATGGCCGAGGTCTACATGCGCGAGGCCGAGTTCCTGCTCATGGAAGGCGCCAGCCCCGCCGACATCGACGCGGCGGTCGAGGCGCTGGGCCTGGCCATGGGCCCGTGCCGCATGCTGGACATGGCGGGCATCGACGTGGGCGCCAAGACCGTCATCGAGCGCGGCAAGGCCGGCGGCCTGCCCGACGATCCGAGCTACCGCGTGGTGGTGCGCCGGCTGTTCGAACTGGGCCGCTTCGGCCAGAAGAGCGGCGCCGGCTACTACCGCTATGCGGGCCGCACGCCGGTGGCGGATCCCGAACTCGACACCATCGTGCAGGCGCTCGCGCAGGCGCATGGCATCGCGCGGCGCACCGCCATCGACCGCCAGGAGATCGTCGAGCGCCTGCTGTACCCGCTCATCAACGAGGGCTACAAGATCCTGGAGGAAGGCATCGCTTGCCGGCCCGGCGACATCGACGTGGTCTGGACCGCGGGCTACGGCTTTCCCGACCACCAGGGCGGGCCCATGTTCATGGCGCGCGAGATCGGGCTGGCGGGCATCGCCGACCGCCTGCGCCACTACGCGCGTGCGCGCGGCGACCGCTTCGGGTACTGGACCCCGGCGGCCACGCTCGTGCGCCACTCCCTGTCCGAAGAAGGCATTGCATGAAAGAAGCTGTCATCGTCTCTACCGCGCGCACGCCCATCGCGCGTGGTTTCCGTGGGGCCCTGAACCACACCAAGTCGCCCACGCTGCTGGGCCATGCGCTGCAGCACGCCGTGCAGCGCGCGCAGACCGATCCGGCCGAGATCGAGGACGTGGTGGTCGGCACCGTGCTCGGTGCGGGCACGGCCGGCATGAACCTGGCGCGCAACGCCGTGATCGCGGCCGGCCTGCCCCTGTCCGTGTCCGGCCAGACGCTGGACCGCCAGTGCGCCTCGGGCCTGATGGCCGTGGCCACCGCGGCCAAGCAGATCATGGTGGACGGCATGGACGTCGTCGTGGCCGCAGGGCACGAGAACGTCAGCGCCGTGCAGCAGCGCTACTTCGCGTGGGTCGCACAGGACATGGACCCCCGGGTGACGGCGCACGCGGCCCATGCCTACATGCCCATGCTGCAGACGGCCGAGTTCGTGGCGGCGAAGTACGGCATCGCGCGCGAAGCGCAGGATGCGTATGCCGTCGAATCGCAGCGCCGCACGGCCGCCGCGCAGCAGGCGGGCCGCTTCGACGCGGAGATCGTGCCCATCCGCACCCGGATGGCGGTGCTGGACAAGCGCACGCAGCAGACGGACTACCGCGATGTGCTGCTCGCGCAGGACGAAGGCAACCGGCCCGGCACGAGTTTGCAGGGGCTGGCCGCGCTCCAGCCCGTGCTGCAGGGCGGCGTCGTCACGGCCGGCAATGCGAGCCAGCTGTCCGATGGCGCATCGGCCTGCGTGCTCATGGAGCGCGCGCTGGCCGAGCGGCGCGGCCTGCAGCCGCTGGGCCTGTACCGCGGCATGGCGGTGGCCGGCTGCGCGCCCGAGGAGATGGGCATCGGCCCGGTCCACGCCATCCCCAAGCTGTTGCAGCGGCACGGCCTGCGCGTGCAGGACATCGGGCTCTGGGAGCTCAACGAGGCCTTCGCCTGCCAGGTGCTGTACTGCCGCGACCGGCTCGGCATCGACCCGGCGCTCTACAACGTCGACGGCGGCGGCATCTCCATCGGCCACCCCTATGGCATGACGGGCGCGCGGCTGGTGGGCCATGCGCTGATCGAGGGCAGGCGCCGCGGTGCGCGCCACGTGGTCGTGGCCATGTGCGTGGGCGGCGGCATGGGCGCGGCCGGACTGTTCGAGGTGCTCTGAGCATGGCCATGCAATGGGAGGGGTACCGCGAGACCCTGGATTTCCTGCTGTTCGACTGGCTGGACGCCGACGCGCTGGCCGGGCGTGCGCGCTACGCCGAGCACAGCCACGAGACCTTCGCCGGCGTGATCGACCTGTGCCAGCGCCTCGCGCAGGACAAGTTCGAACCGGCCAACCGCACGGCCGACGCGCAGGAGCCCTGCCTGCAGGACGGCCGCGTGTGCCTGCCGAGCGCGACCGTCGAGGCCTGCCGCAGCTACGCGCAGTCCGGCATGCTCGCGGCCGGCGCCGACGCGGCCTTCGGCGGCATGCAGCTGCCCTGCGTCATCGAGATGGCGGCGAACTCCTTCTTCTCGGCGGCCAGCATCGGCGTGCGCGGCTACGCGATGCTGACCACGGCGAACGCCAACCTGCTGCTGGCGCACGGCACGGCGCAGCAGCGCCGCGTGTTCGCCGCGCCCCAGATCGAGGGCCGCTGGTGCGGCACGATGAACCTCAGCGAGCCGCAGGCCGGCTCCAGCCTGTCGGACATCGCGACGCGCGCGCTGCCCGACGGGCCGGACCATGCCGGCGATCCACTGGGGCCGCGCTACCGCCTGTTCGGGCAGAAGATGTGGATCTCGGGCGGCGAGCACGAGATGGCCGAGAACATCGTGCACCTGGTGCTGGCCAAGGAGCCCGGGCCCGATGGGCGGCTGCAGCCCGGCACCGGCAGCCTGTCGCTGTTCGTCGTGCCACGCTGGCGCGTCGATGCGCAGGGAGCGCTGACGGGCCGGCACAACGACGTCACGCTGGCCGGGCTGAACCACAAGCTCGGCTACCGCGGCACCGTCAACACCTTCCTGAAGTACGGCGAGCAGGGCGGCGCGCTGGGCTACCGCGTGGGCGAGAGCGGCCAGGGCCTGGCCTGCATGTTCCACATGATGAACGAGGCGCGCATCCAGGTGGGCCTGGGCGCGGCGATGCTGGGCGTGGCCGGTTACCTGGTCTCGCGCGACTATGCGCAGCAGCGCACGCAGGGGCGTGCGGCGCCGGCCGGCGCGGGCGCGCGCAAGGACGCCGGGCAGCCGCCCGTGCCGATCGCCGCGCATGCCGACGTCAAGCGCATGCTGCTGGCGCAGAAGGCCTACAGCGAGGGCGCGGTTGCGCTGTGCCTGCTGTGTGCGCAGCTCGTGGACGAGCAGCGCACGGGAACGCATGCCACCGCAGCGCAGGCCACCGACCTGCTGGACGTGCTGACGCCCGTGGTCAAGAGCTGGCCCAGCGAGTGGTGCCTGGAGGCCAACAGCCTGGCGATCCAGGTGCTGGGCGGCTATGGCTACACGCGCGACTTCCCGGTCGAGCAGCACTGGCGCGACAACCGGCTCAACATGATCCACGAGGGCACGCACGGCATCCAGGGCCTGGACCTGCTGGGACGCAAGCTGCGCATGGACGGCGGCCGCGCGCACGCGGCCACGCTGGAGCGCATGCGCCAGGGCGTGCTGAGGGCCCAGGCCTGCGGCGGCGAGCTGGCCGCGCTGGCGCAGGACATGGGCCGGGCCGTCGACTGCATGGAACGGATCGCCGGCCAGGTACAGCGCGCGACCGACAACCGCGTGGCGCTGAGCCATGCGACGGCCCACCTGCGCGCCTTCGGCCATGTGGTGCTGGGCTGGGTCTGGCTCGAACTCGCCGTGGCCGCGCATGGCGCGCAGCAGGCCGCGTCCAGGCCGCCTGCGTTCGTGGCCGGCAAGCTGGCCTGCGCGCGCTACTTCATCACGCACGAGCTGCCGCTGGTCTGTCACTGGGCCGCACCGCTGCTGCGTGAAGACCGGCTCTGGCTGGAGCTCGCGCAGGACGCGCTCTGACGCGGGGCCGCCGCGGCGGCCGGCCCCACGGGGTCCTCAGGTGGCTTTCAGGCGGCCGGCTTGCGCGGCTTGCGCGGCGAGCGCGGTGCGGCCGGCGCCTTGGCGGGCGCCTTCCGGGCGGCAGTGGCTTTCGTGGCCTTGGTGGCTTTTGCGGGCGCGGTGGGCGCCGGGCTGCCGCTGCCCTGCACGCCGGCCTCGATCAGCGGCAGGATGGCCTGGTACTGGTCGGTCAGCGGGTAGCTGCGGCCACGGTATTCCCAGGTCATGAAGGTGCGGTTGAAGATGCCGACGAACAGGTCCAGGATGGTCTCCACCTTCACGTCGCTGCGGATCTCGCCGGTCTTCTGTCCCTGCCGCACGGCATCGCGCAGGTGCTTGATCGGCTCGCGGTAGGAGTAGCTCGGGTCGCGCATCCAGCGCTCCAGCGGTACCGTCATGAAGATGATGCGGCCGACATCGGGGTTGGCCTCGTAGAAGCGGAAATGGGCCAGCATGTAGCGGTGGATGCGCTCGAGCGCGCTGCCCTCGCCGTCCAGTGCTTCGATCGCGCGCGCCTGCAGCTCGCGGAGCCAGTACGCGATGAACCAGAACAGCAGCTTTTCCTTGTCCGTGAAGTAGCGGTAGATGGTGCCGAAGCTCATGCCCGCTTCGCGCGCGATGGAGCGCATGTCCACGCGGTGGAAGTCGCCCTGCGAGAACACGCTGCGGATCACGGGATTCAAGCGCTCGATCACGGACGAGGGGATGGGCGTGCTCTCGGTCGAGCCTTCTGCATCGGTGGAAGTCATGGCGCAAGTGGGAGATCGGTCGTTGGCCAATCATAGGGCGCGCCTGCGTGGCTACGCTGGCCATCGGCGGCAGGAGATCCCCATTTTGCAGGGCTAAGGGTAATTACGATAACATTGTTATCCATTGGTTCCTACCATGCCGCATCGGAGCCTTTGTGCAGCCGGCGCTGCGCGTTCCGTCCCCCTATCCCGCGATCCCGTGATCGGAGTCTTGTCAATGAGTGCAGTGTTTGTGGTCGGTGTCTCCATGACGCCGTGCGGTAAGTTCCTTGACCGGAGCATCAAGGACCTCACGCGCGACGCCGTGGCCGGTGCACTGGCCGATGCCGGGGTCGACGCCGCGGGCGTCGAGGCCGCGTTCTTCTCGAACGTGAGCCAGTCCACGATCGAGGGCCAGCACATGGTCGGCGGCCAGATCGCGCTGCGCGCGGCCGGCCTGCAGGGCATCCCGATCACCAACGTCGAGAACGCCTGCGCAAGCGCGAGCACGGCCTTCCACCACGCCTACACCCAGCTGCTCGCAGGCACGGCCGACGTCGTGCTGGCCGTGGGCGCCGAGAAGCTCTACCACGCCGACAAGGCGCGCAGCTTCTCGATCTTCGATGGCGCCTGGGACATCGCGCGCGTCGACGAGGTCATGGCCTCCATGGCGGCCATGTCGCGGGGCATGCCACCGCCCGCGGGCGCCGCCGGCGATGCCACGCCGCGCAGCGCGTTCATGGACGTCTACGCGGCCATGGCGCGCTACCACATGGGCCGCTTCGGCACCACGCAGCGCCATCTCGCGGCGGTCGCCGCCAAGAACCACCGCCACTCGGTGCACAACCCGCTGGCGCAGTACCGCATGCCCTTCAGCACCGAGGAGGTGCTGGCGGCCCGTCCGATCGCCTGGCCGCTGACGCTGCCCATGTGCGCGCCGATCAGCGACGGCGCCGCCGCCGCGCTGCTCGTGCGCGAGGAGGTGCTGCACCGCTTCGACCGCACGCGTGCGGTCCGCGTCGACGCCAGCGTGCTGGCCAGCGGCACGGACCGCGCGTTCGATGCGCCCGAGCAGCATGTGTGCCGTGTCGCCGCGCAGCGCGCCTATGAATTGGCCGGCATCGGCCCCGGCGATGTGTCGGTCGCGGAGGTCCACGACGCGACCGCGTTCGGCGAGATCATCCAGACCGAGAACCTGGGCCTGTGCGAGCTGGGCCAGGGCGGCTGGATGGCCGAGCGCGGCGAGAGCACGATCGGCGGGCGGGTGCCCGTCAACCCCTCGGGCGGCCTGGAGTCCAAGGGCCATCCGATCGGCGCCACGGGCCTGGGCCAGATCTTCGAGCTCGTGCTGCAGTTGCGCGGCGAAGCCGGCGCGCGCCAGGTCCACAACGCCAAGGTCGCCGTCGCCGAGAACGGCGGCGGCTTCCTGGGGGTGGAGGAGGCGGCCGCCTGCATCACCCTCCTGTCCCGCTGAGTGCACACCATGAACATCGCCTCATTCCTTGCCCATGCGGCCGCGGCCTTCCCGAACGCGCCCGCCGTTTCCCTGGGATCCCGGTTGCTGCACGACTACGCCGGCCTGCAGGCGCGCGTGGCGTCGCTCGCGGCCGGCCTGCGCGCCATGCCGGGCATGCAGCCGGGCGACCGCGTGGCGGTCGTCATGAAGAATTCGCCGCGCTACATCGAGATCGTCTGGGCCGCCTGGCACGCAGGGCTGTGCGTGGTGCCGATCAACGCGCGCCTGCATGCGCGCGAGGTGGGCTTCATCCTGCGCCACTGCAGCGTGCGCTGCGTGTTCGCATCCGACGATGTGGTGCACGCGATCGCGCAGGAGCTGCAGGGCGAGCCCATCCAGGTCATCGCGGCCGATGCGCCCACCTACGCGCAGCTGGCCGCGCATGCGCCCATGGGCATGCAGAGCGTGGACCCCGCGCAGCCAGCCTGGCTGTTCTACACCAGCGGCACGACCGGGCGGCCCAAGGGCGCCACGCTCACGCACCACAGCCTGCTGGCGATGACGCTGCGCTACTACGCCGACGTCGACCACCTCACGCACGACGACAGCATCGTGCACGCCGCGCCGCTCTCGCATGCGAGCGGCCTGTACGCGATCGCGCATGTGGCCAAGGCCTCGCACCAGATCATTCCCGAGAGCGGGAGCTTCGACACCGACGAGATGTTCGATCTCGTCAACGCCGGGCGCCAGGTCACCTTCTTCACGGCGCCGACCATGATGCGCCGCATGGTGGAGCAGGCGGCGTCGCGCACGCTGCGCCTGGACCGGCTGCGCACGATCTTCTATGGCGGCGCGCCCATGTACCTGAGCGACCTGCAGCGCGCGCTGGACTGCTTCGGCCCGCGCCTGTGGCAGGGCTACGGCCAGGGCGAATCGCCCAACACCATCACGAGCCTGAGCAAGCGCATGCACGTGGACGACGGCAACGCAGACCATCTGGCGCGCCTGGCCTCGGTCGGCGTGGCGCGCACGGGCGTCGAGGTGCGCGTGGTGGCCGACGACGGCCGCAGCTGCGCGCACGGCGAGGTCGGCGAGGTCATCTGCCGCTCGGACGTGACCATGGCCGGCTACTGGAACGACGCGGCCGCGACGGCCAGGGCGCTGCGCGACGGCTGGCTCTACACGGGCGACCTCGGCTGCTTCGATGCGGCTGGCTTCCTGACGCTCAAGGACCGCTCCAAGGACGTGATCATCTCGGGCGGCTCCAACATCTACCCGCGCGAGGTCGAAGAGGCGCTGCTGACCCATGCCGACGTGCTCGAGACCTCGGTCGTGGGCATGCCCGACGCGGAGTGGGGCGAGCAAGTGGTCGCGTTCGTGGTGCTGCGCAACGGGCGCACGGGTTGCGAGGCCGAGCTCGACCAGGCCTGCCTCGCGCAGATCGCGCGCTTCAAGCGACCCAAGCGCTATGTGTTCGTGCAGCAGCTGCCCAAGAGCGACTACGGCAAGGTCCTGAAGACCAGCCTGCGCCAGATGCTGGCGCAGGAGTCCGCCACGCAGTGAGGCGCGCGATGTCCAACACCGAAGCACAGCGCCAGGCCGGCCGCCGCGCCATGGCCGAGATCATGGGCGAGGCCATCATGCGCAGGCGCGACGCCTCCACCAACGCCTTCAACGCGCCGCTGCGCCAGCTCTCGGAGGTCCAGGCCTACGGCGATGTCTGGTCGCGGCCCGGCCTGCCGCGCAGCACGCGCAGCCTGCTCACGCTCGTGATGCTCACGGCCCTGGGCCGCGAGAAGGAGCTCCACAACCATGTGCACGGTGCGCTCAACAACGGCTGCACGGTGCAGGAGATCCAGGAGGCGCTCTACCAGAGCGCCACCTACTGCGGCATTCCCGCGGCGATCGAAGCTTTCCAGGCCGCCGAAGCGGTGCTGGCCGAGCGCGGCCTGCTGCCGCCCGCATCCCCCCCGGTGCCTGAGCGCGCCACCGAACCCTGAACGCTGGACCTTTGCGATGAACCGATTCCTGCAATGGGCCGGGCGTGTGCGCCTGGCCACCACGGCCCGGGCCGTGTCGAGCGCCTGCGCCGCCGCTGCGCTGCTGGCCGCGCCGGGCATGGCGCTGGCGCAGGACTGGCCGCAGCGGCCGGTCAAGCTGGTCGTGGCCGGCCCGCCCGGCGGTGGCGGCGACGTGCTCGCGCGGCTGCTGGCCGTGCGCCTGGGCGAGGGCCTGGGCCAGCCCGTGGTCGTGGAGAACAAGGCGGGCGCGGGCGGCGTGCTGGCCTCCACCCAGGTCGCCACGGCCGCGCCGGACGGCTACACCATCCTGCTGGGCACGAGTTCCACGCACGGCATCAACCCGGGCCTGTACGCCAAGCTGCCCTTCGACCCCCTTCTGGACTTCACGCCCGTGGCCCTGGTCGCCACCAACAAGTTCGTGATGGCGGTGCCGGCGGCCTCGCCGGCCAGGACCGTGCCCGAGTTCATCGCCATGGCCAAGGCCGCGCCCGGCAAGCACCACTACGGCTCCTCGGGCAACGCGACGACCAGCCACCTGGCCGGCGCGCTGTTCGTGAGCCTGACGGGCGCACCGCTCGTGCATGTGCCCTACAAGGGCAACGCGCCCGCGTTGACGGACCTGCTGGCCGACCGGGTCTCGGTGATGTTTGACAACATCACGGCCATGGAGAACCATTTCCGCGCCAAGAGCCTGCGGCCCATCGGCACCACGGGCACGACCCGCGCCGCGGCGCTGCCCGAGGTGCCCACCTTGGCCGAGCAGGGCGTGCCGGGCTACGAGATCGGCGGCTGGTTCGCGCTGCTCGGCCCGGCCAGGATGCGCCCCGAGGTCGTGGCGCGCCTGCACCGCGAAACCGCGCGCGTGCTGGCCCTGCCCGAGGTCAGGGAGCGCATGACCGCCATGGGCGCCGACCCGCAGATCGGCAGCCCGGCCGAGCTGGGCCAGCTGATCGCGGCGGAGATCCCGCGCTGGAAGACGATCATCCAGGCGGCAGGCGCCAAGCTGGACTGAAACGCTGTGAACGAATCCCCCACGCCCAGGCCAGGGCAGCTTCCGGGCCAGGAGACGACAAGCATGGATGGCATCGACCTCTTCGGCCTGCAGGGCCAGGCGGCGCTCGTGACGGGCGCCTCGGGCGCCATCGGTGCGCGCTTCGCCCGCGTGCTGGCGCGGGCCGGCGCGCGCGTGTACCTGGCCGCCAGGGATGCGGCGCGCGTGCAGCCCCATGTGGACGCGTTGCGGGCCGAGGGCCTGCAGGCGGCGGCGCTGCGCCTGGACGTGACCGACCCCGCGCAGGTCGAGGCGGCCTTCGAAACCATGGAGACGGAGCTCGGCCAGGGGCTGGACATCGTCGTCAACAACGCCGGCATCCTGCACGCGGCGCGCTTCGTCGACGAGACGCACGAGGGCTTCGCGCGCCTGTACGCCACGAACGTGATGGGTGCCGCCGCGGTCGCGCGGCGCGCGGCGCGCGGCATGCAGCAGCGCCGCAGCGGCAGCATCGTCAACATCGCCTCGACGGCGGGGCTGCGCGCACCGTCCATGCTGTCGTCCTACGGCTCGTCCAAGGCCGCGCTGGTCCACCTGACCCAGGCCATGGCGCTCGAGCTGGCGGCCAAGGGCATCCGCGTGAACGCGCTCTGCCCGGGCAACATCGAAAGCGACATGCACCAGCAGCTGGCCGAGCACGGCTTCGACCAGAAGATCCGCGAGCGCATCCCGCAGCGCCGGCTGGGCCGGCCCGAGGACCTGGACGGCGCGCTGCTGCTGCTGGCCTCGGACGCGGGCCGCTACATCACGGGCGCCGTGCTGCCGGTCGATGGGGGCCAGGCGCTGAGCTGGCAGTGAACCAGCCGGGCGGCAGCCCGCAGCGCACGCCCGGCGCCAGCGGTCCCGGCGTCGGGTGACAATTGCGGCATGAAATTCAAGAGGATCCTGATTCCGGCCCTGGCCCTGGTCGCTTTCTACCTGGCCTGGCGCGACTACGGCTTTCCGGGCATCGCGCTCGTGGCCGGTGCCTTGCTGATGTGGGCGTTGCTGCACTTCAACCGCATGATGCAGGTCATGCGGCGTGCCGCCAACCGGCCCGTCGGCCATGTGGACAGCGCCGTCATGCTCAACGCCAAGCTCAAACCCGGCGTGAACCTGCTGCATGTGCTGGCCATGACACGCGCGCTGGGCCTGCTGCGTTCGCCCAAGGACGAGCAGCCCGAGATCTACCGCTGGACCGACCAGGGCGGCTCCTTCGTCGACTGCACCTTCCAGGATGGCAAGCTCGTGCAGTGGCAGATGACACGCCCGACGCCTGCGGCCGAGGCGTCCGACGCGCCGCCCGCCGCGCCGTAAAATCCCGGGTTTTGCCCGCCGCACCAGGCGCAAGGCACCGCCCCTCGACAGTTTCCCGCAAAGGACTTAGCGCATCATGAGCCTCATTCCCCCAGCGCCCTCCATGGCCGACCGCGACGGCAAGATCTGGATGGACGGCCAGATGGTCGACTGGCGCGACGCGAAGATCCACGTGCTCACGCACACGCTGCACTACGGCTGCGGCGCCTTCGAGGGCGTGCGCGCCTACAACACGGTCAATGGCACGGCCATCTTCCGGCTGCAGGAGCACACCCAGCGCCTGTTCAACAGCGCCAAGATCCTGCGCATGCAGA
>DATKFT010001164.1:0-1619 GCA_035544335.1 Pseudorhodoferax sp. | reverse complement strand
GGCACCACGCGTTCCATCTCCGCCAGGAACTCGCGTTTGCGCGTGCGCTTGGTCGTCAGGTTCAGGCCCAGGTCGGCTTGCTTCATGGCTTAGATTCTCTGCGCCTCGCCACCACTGATCAGCACATCGCGGCGCGATTTGCGCAGACCTTCCCTAACCGATAGACGATAGCTCCAGGATGCAGCGATGCTAGCCGCTCAAACCTGGAATTTCACGATCCCGTCTACGCCGAGTGAAGAAAATGCCGGCGCGATGGTCTGCTGCGCGTGCCAGCGTCGGGCGATGCCTTCGTCTCCACGACAAGCCAGTTCCATGGCGCTGGCGCTCGGCGTGCTCTGACGCGCAGCGGGCCAACACCGCCTCAGGGCTCAGACGTGGGCGCTGGCGCGTCCGGTGCCGGGGCGCGTTCTCTCGGCTGGTAAGTGCATTGCACCAAGCCGCTGGGCAACAACCTGTGCTCCAGCAGATCGAGGTTCGTCATCGGCAGCTCCGGTCCGAACAGCGGCGTGCCCTGGCCCAGCAGCACGGGGGCCCAGGACAGCGTCATCCGGTCGACCAGAGCGGCCTGCAGCGCCTGGCGCACGACCGCGCCGCCATCGAGGTAGACCGCGCGGCAGCCCTCCAGCGAAAGCCTGGCCAACAGCGCCTCGATCGGGCCTGAGCAGAGCTCGACTCTTGCGTCGGCCAGCGGGCGGTGGCTCAGAACGACCACCCGCTTGCCGACATAAGGCCACTCGCCGAATGTCAGAACGGTCTCGTAGGTCGTGCGGCCCATCACGAGCACATCGACGCGTTGCATCAGTGCGGTGTAGCCGGTGTCGTCGGGCGAGTCGCCTCCGAACGGGGTGAGCCAGCCGAGCGTGCCTTCGCGGTCGGCAATGAAGCCATCGAGGCTGATGGCGAGAAATACGTTGACTTCGGGGCGCTGCATGCGAATTCCTGAAAGAGAGCACGGACAGCGCATGGGCCATCCGCAGAAGCGGCGTCCGGTGCTGGAAGTGCCGCCGGTGGCGGGGCGAATCGGCCTTGGCCGATGCATACGATGGATACGCAGACCCAGCAGCGGCAGGTTGCCGGGAGCTCGGCGGCCCTCGGCACAAGACTGGTGGGACTGGCCTGCCCGACAGGAATCGAACCTGTGACCCACAGCTTAGAAGGCTGTTGCTCTATCCAACTGAGCTACGGGCAGCTACTGTTTGCGCCATTCCTTGCTACAGTTTTTTTGTAGCTTGCGGAGCGCTCCGCAAATGTTGATTCTGCGGAGGCCGCGATGATAGGCGAAGTCAGCGCGTTGGCGGGACGATCTTGCCCTTGCGCAGGTAGTGCTTCTTGGTCGTAGAGACACTGGTGTGCCCCAGCAAATCGGCTGCAGCTTGATCGCCGTGATCGTCCGAAACATCGTCCGCCGCCTTGGCTCGTAGGTCGTAAAACCACATGGCCCTGATCTCCTCGGCGAGTTGCGGGTTGGTCTCTGCCGCCTTCTCTCGCGCGGTCTCGAATGCTGTGCGCAGGGTTTGCTTTGTCAGGGGCTTGCCATGCTGGTTCACGGCAAGGTATGTGGACACGACCCTGAAGGGCGCCTTCCGAGCCCCGATGGCCAGGTCAAATTCCCCCACCCT
>DATKFT010001163.1:0-4399 GCA_035544335.1 Pseudorhodoferax sp. | reverse complement strand
ATCCCTTTTGTCGAAAGGTTCGCCATGTCATCCGTCACCGACATCCACACCACCATCGAACAGCGCGCATCGCAAGCGTGCGCGCAGGACCTGCAGGGAATGACGCAGGAACTCCTCTCCCTGCGCACCCTGCTGACGCTGGAGCACCGCGCCCATGCGGACGCCCTGCTGCTCACGCTCGACCACCTGGCGTGCGAACGGCCGGCCGAGCCAAGCCGGCCCTGCACACTGGCCACCGCACCGCGCACCAGCCATGGCCTGGCCGTCGACACACTGCAGGCGCTGCAGCCCGGCTATCACCTCGTGCACTTCTACAGCCACGACCAGGGCGACCTGGAACGCGTCACGTTGACCGAGACCTTGTGCGACGCCGCGCAGCTGGTGCGCACCCATCTGGCCGAGCGGCTACGGCCGGTGCACCAGGTGCTGCAGCGCGAGCGCGACGGCGCGCTGGCCTTCCTGAGCGGCGACGCCATGCTGCTGACCAGCATCGAGCCGTGCGAGCCCTGCATGCCGCAGGTGGAGCCGGCGGTCGCGGCCGCCTGCCATGCGCTGCGTGGCGGCGACCTGACGGCGCTGCAACGCTTGTTCGTGCTCACGCCAGTGATCGGGCTGGAGCGCTGCATGGCCTGACTCTGGCCGTCAAGGCCAAGGCCACGTCGCGGGACAACCCCGCGCGTGGCTACCGCCCGCCGCATCCAACCAAGCCGAGACTACAAGCCGTCCAGATACGCGCACGCCACGTCGACGCAATGCGCGAAGCTGGGCGTGTACTCCAGCGTCGCGATGGCGTCGAACGCCGCGCGCAGCGGCGCCTGCGGCCGACGGATCTGTTCGACGAACGCCCGCCGGTGGCGCCGCAGAAACGGGGCCGCTGCCCGCAGGGCGTGCGGCTCGCGCTCCACCACCAACGCCAGATCGAACAGATCGCGCGCCGTCGCGCGCTCACCGCGGTGGTACATCTTCTTGGCGATGATCTCGGCCGACGTCTCCACCTTGACCGCGCGACCACCAATGTCCCAGGTCTCCCACGCCGCATCCAGCAGATTGGGCGCCGCCACAAAGTCGATCTCGCCTTCCTCGAACTGCAGCTTGACGAAGCTGCCCGCCATCTCGGTGTAGTCCTGCGTAAGGTCGGCCGCCGCATCGCTCAGGCGTGGCGTCACGAAGCCCAGGTACTGCGGATCGGGCACGAAGATGTCGATGTCCTTGCTGAGCCGGTGCCGGTGTCGAAACATCAACACCGTGCCGCCACCGAACGTCCAGAACGGGTCGGTGATGCCGCCGTGGCGCCGCACCTCATCGATCAGCACCAGTGCCCTGGGCCACAGGGCCTGCCATGCCCCCGGTGGCAACAGGTCGGCGTTCATGCCCACAGCGCCCGCCGATGAACCGACAGCGTCTCGGCCAGCCGGGCCACGTTGCGCCAGATCTGGCGCGGTGGCAAGTGACCGCGCGAGGCCGCCTCCTCCACCGCCATCACCACCGTCGCCACCGGGGCTTCGTCCAGCAGATGCGCCAGGTGCGGCACGAACGGTGCCGGCACCTCGCC
Source organism: Pseudorhodoferax sp. (assembly GCA_035544335.1). Taxonomy (GTDB): domain Bacteria; phylum Pseudomonadota; class Gammaproteobacteria; order Burkholderiales; family Burkholderiaceae_C; genus Pseudorhodoferax. The sequence goes on along the minus strand of DATKFT010001163.1, from coordinate 2,847 downwards.
ACTGGCCAGCACCTCGCCCAGGGTCTCAGGCGCCAGTTCGCGCGCGTAGCTGACGCTGGCCGTCTTGGCGGCCATCCACAGGCCCCGCTTCTTGCGCCGCGCCAGTGTGTCGGGCGCGGGGCTGTCCAGCCCCAGCACGGCCAGCACCTGCCCGACGCGGTTGACGCCCAGGTCGTTCAGCGTGCCGTTCTCCAGGCCCACCAGGGTCTGGCGGGACAGGCCGCTCAGTTGGGCCAACTGCGCCTGCGACAAGCCCAGGGCCGTGCGCCGCGCGCGCACCGCATCGCCGAAGTCGGTCAGCTGCATCGTGGTTCCTCTCGATGGAGAGTCTAATATTTTAGACACTTTTGGAGCAAGGCAAGCAGGGATCGCGTGTGGGTCGCAGATGCAATGGGCCACGCCCGGGACGGCCTGCAACACCCTGCACATCCAATCGACCTGTCACCCGGGCGATTGCCGGTGGCGATTGCCAATGGCCCGATCTCCGGCCGCCCGCCCGCTCCATACTGATCCTGCTTGCCGTGGACATCGCGTCCACACAGCCTTCATCGGCGGCCCTGGCCGCCCTGGAGTCCAGCTCGCTGGCGTCGCAGTCGTCACCTGCCTTGTCGCAACCCTGGCCTGGTCCAGGTGGCCACCCCGGTGGCCTGGAGTCAAGCATCGGCGCCCTGCCGATGCCGGTTGCATGCCCGTTGGCTTCGGCTGTCGGGCATCGAGCGAAGGCTTGCGTCGCAAGACACAGGCCTTCACCTTCGTTGGCCGTCCTGGCCGGCACCACGCCGCTCTGCCCGCGCAGAGCATCCCACTGGGGACCCAACGTCCCCGCCGGGGATGGGTGTTCCCTTTTTTTCTTTGCCGCAAAGGAGAACCCCATGTCCGCCGTTCCCATGACCCGTGTGTTGCGCCGTGTTCCGTTTCTGCTGGGTGGCTCTGGCCTGCACAGCGACATGCAGTTGCCGCGCCGCGCCGTGCCGGTGCTGTTCCTGCCGTTTCCGGCGCCGGCCGTCGAGCGGGCATGACGTTCGCCGCGTTGCGCGCCCGGCCCCGGCGCATCAGCGTCCTGGCCGAGGAGGAGCGGGCCTGGGTGTCGTTCTACCAGCGGGCCGGCCACCAGCCGGCCATCGCGGCCGAAGTGCTGGCCCAGCTCGATCTCGACCCGGAGATGAAGCGCGAACACCTCGCGCTGTACCTGTGCTGCCGCGAGACCCTGCGGCAGCAGGAGGCGCGTGCACTGCGCGACGAGCGCATCGGTGCCGCCGTGCGCTGGCTGGTTGCTGGCATCTTCGTGCGGCTGCCGCAAGCCATCCGGCGCGCGTTCGGCCGTGGTGGCGATGTGGCGCTGGCCTGCCTGCTGCCACCGCAGGCCGAGCCGGCCGCGACCAAGGTACGCCGGCTGGCGACGGACCCTGCCGTGCGGGCGGCCCGTGCGGCCTTCAAGGCGACAGCTTCTGCGTCGGCCGTGGCGCCCGCCGCGGTGACGGCAGTTGCGTCCACTGCGGACACGGCGCCGGCACCGGCGGTCCGCGCAGCAGGCTGACCGTCGGGCCTGTCCGCGCTTCCCTGCCTTTCGGCCTGGGGGAAGCGCGGTCCGACCCGCTCAGGCAGCCAGGCAAACCGCCACTTCGCGGTCGATCAGCCAGTGCAGGAACTGCGTGTCCTGCGACTGCCCCCAGTAGTGCGCCTTGCACCGGGCCACGTAGGCCAGCAGGTCGGCGCGCGTGCGGATGCCGGCCGGCTCGATGTCGGTCAGGTGCCGCAGACGCTCGGCTTCGCGGTGCGTCAAGCGGATGTGGGTGTCGCCTCGGAGCATGGTGGCAGGCCTCGCTGGCCACCGATTGGACGCCGTTGCAAGCCCGTTGCGCACACCGATGCGGCGGCAGCGCAAAAGATTTCTGCAGTGACAGTGCGTTGACGGCCTGGCGTTGTTCAACGCCTGCCGTGTCGCCCCTGCGCGACAGCATCCATCCCCGTGCCGGCCCCTGCCGCGCACGGGACCCCTTCGGGACACCGGTCCCATGGGCCAGGCGTCCCGCATTCACCCTTGAAGGAGAACGCCGTGGACCCCACCACCTTGAGCCGCGAGGCGCTCGTCGCGCAACTGCTGGGCTCCGGCCCCTGCCAAGCCCCGCCCCACACCGGCGAGGCGCTGCCCGCCCACTGGGCCGATGACGCCGACCGCCTGCAGCACCTGCTGGCCATCGCGCGTGAACTTCTGCTGCGCGACCTGCGCCGGCATTGGCAGGACCAGCCTTTCATGGATGCGCCTGAGACGCTGAAGACTTGGCTGCGTCTGCAGCTCGGCGGCCTGGAGCACGAGGAGTTCCTGGTTGTCTATCTGACTCCGCAACACCGTATCTCCGGCATCGAACGCCTGTTTCGTGGCAGCCTGTGCCAGGCCTCCATCTATCCGCGCGAAGTCGTCAAGCGCGCCCTCGCAGTCAACTGCGGCGCAGTCGCCTTCGTTCACAACCACCCCAGTGGCAGCGCGGAGCCCAGCCGCGCGGACGAATGTCTCACAGCAACGCTCAAAAATGCCCTGGCCATGGTGGATGTGCGCTGCGTGGACCACCTGATCGTCGCGGGGGATCAGGTTCTGTCGATGGCAGAAAGGGGATTGGTGTAGCCCTCGCCCACCGCCCTGCACCACGGGCCACGCCGCAGCACGCGGCGCGGGCCGTGGCATCAGGCCAGCATCTCCGCCGAGCAGCCCACGGGCGCCGCCTGCCGCAGCGCCTCCAGGTCGATCACCGCATCGGCCATCGCCGTCAACTCCGGCGTCTGCGTCACGAAATACTCCCGTGCATAGCCGCCCAGGCGCAGCACCTCGCGCTTCATCGCCAGGAACAT
>DATKFT010001162.1:0-1799 GCA_035544335.1 Pseudorhodoferax sp. | reverse complement strand
CGCCGCAGGACTGCTACGACCCGATCGCGCTCGGCGTGGGTGTGCTGCAGGGCCGCGGCGAGCAGGCCGGCGTGCGCGCCTTCCTGGACTTCCTGGCCACGCCGGCCGCGCGCCAGGTCATGGCCCGCCACGGCATGTGAGCGCGAACGCTGCAGAGGCCGCAGAGAGCACAGAGGCGCGCGCGTGCTGACCGGCTGCGCGAGCGCACCGCTGTCGTTGACGCTCGGCGTGCTCGCCTGGAGCGCGGCGCTGCAGCTCGTGCTCGGAACCGGCCTGGCCTGGCTGCTGGCCAGGCGGCGCTTCGCCGGCCGCGCGCTGCTCGACGCGCTGGTCACGCTGCCGCTCGTGTTCCCGCCCATCGTGCTGGGCTATGTGCTGTTGCTGCTGCTGGGCCGCCAGGGCTGGGTCACGCAGTGGCTGCCGCAGGCGCTGCAGCCGCAGATCGTGTTCACGCAGACCGGCCTCGTGCTCGCGGCCTTCGTCGCGGGGTTGCCGCTCATGGTCAAGCCCGCGCAGGCGGCCTTTGCGGGCGTGCCGCCGCGCCTGCACGAGGCCGCGGCCCTGCTCGGCCACCGGCGCTGGTCCATCTTCTGGCGCGTGGACTGGCCGCTGGCCCGGCGCGGCGTGGCGGCCGGCCTGGTGCTGGCCAGCGGGCGCGGCCTGGGCGAGGTGGGGCTGTCGCTGATGCTGGGCGGCAACATCGCGGGCCGCACCGAGACGCCGTCGCTGGCCATCTACAACCATGTGCTGGACAGCAACCTGGACTGCGCCAACGCGCTGTCGCTGCTGCTGGCGGCGCTGGCCCTGGCCGCCTTCCTCGTGCTGCGCCGCTGGGGCGCGCTGTGAAGCCCCCGGGGGGCGGGTGCGCCCGCCCTTCTGCAAGGCCTCAGGCCGTCGCCTTGGGCGCGAAGCCCAGCACGGCCTTGACCTCCAGGAACTCGCCGAACGCGTGCTCGCCCCATTCGCGCCCGTTGCCCGACTGCTTGAAGCCGCCGAACGGTGCGGCCAGGTCGATCGCCGCGCTGTTGAGGTTGACCTGGCCCGCGCGCAGGCGCGCGGCGACATCGCGCGTGGTGTCGGGGTCGGTGCCGGACACATAGGCGGCCAGGCCGTAGGGTGTGTCGTTGCCGATCTCCACGGCCTCGTCCACCGTGTCGTAGCCCAGGATGGTCAGCACGGGGCCGAAGATCTCCTCGCGCGCCACCGTCATCTGGTTGTGCACGCCGCCCAGCACGGTGGGCTTGACGTAGTAGCCGACCTCCAGCCCGGCCGGCTTGCCCGGGCCGCCGGCGACCACGGTCGCGCCCTCGGCGATGCCCTTCTCGATCAGGCCCTGGATCTTGTTCCACTGCGTGGCCGAGATCACGGGGCCCAGCTGCGCCCCGCTGTCGGGCGCGCCCACGGTGGTGGCCTCGGCGGCCGCCTTGGCGATGGCCAGCGCCTCGGCCATGCGCGCGTGGGGCACCAGCATGCGCGTGGGCGCGTTGCAGGACTGGCCCGAGTTGTTCATGACGCCGCGCACGCCGGCCGTGATGGCCTGCTGGAAGTCGGCATCGGGCAGGATCACGTTGGGTGACTTGCCGCCCAGCTCCTGGTGCACGCGCTTGACGGTGGGCGCAGCGTTGCGCGCCACCTCCACGCCGGCGCGCGTGGACCCCGTGAACGAGACCATGTCCACCTCGGGATGGGACGACAGCGCCGCGCCCACGGTGGCGCCGTCGCCGTTGACGAGGTTGTAGACCCCGGCAGGCACCTCGGCCGCGGCCATGATCTCGGTCCAGATTTGGGCCGAGAACGGC
>DATKFT010001161.1:0-3914 GCA_035544335.1 Pseudorhodoferax sp. | reverse complement strand
GGACGAAGGCCCCGGCGATGACTGGCCTGCGGTGCGCCAGCGCATCGTGCGGTCCGACATCCTCGTGCTGGGCACGCCGATCTGGCTCGGCCAGCCGTCCAGCGTCTGCAAGCGCGTGCTCGAGCGCATGGACGCCTTCATCAGCGAGACCGACGCGGCCACGGGCCACATGCAGGCCTACGGCAAGGTGGCCGGCGTGGCCGTGGTCGGCAACGAGGACGGCGCCCACCATGTCTGCGCCGAGCTGTTCCAGGCGCTCGTGGACGTGGGTTTCACGGTACCGGCCAGCGCCAGTACCTACTGGGTGGGCGTGGCCATGGGCAGTACCAACTATGTGGACCTCGCGGCCACGCCCGAGAAGACGGCCGGCACCACGCGCACGCTGGCGCGGCTCACGGCGCACCTGGCGCGCCTGCTGCGGGGCAGCGGCTATCCGTCGATCAAGTCCTAGGAGGCCGCATACGCGGGTTCCGCGCCGACCGGGCCGTGTCCGATGGATCTGGTAGGCGTCGGCTGTCCCTGCGGCGCCGAGCAGGCGCGCACCGGCTGCCGCCATCAGGCCGACGCGGCCCGCGCCGAAGATCACCACGCTGCCACCCGGCCCCAGGTCGGCGCTGAGGGCCGCCGGCCAGCCCGTGGGCAGGATGTCCGAGAGGAACGGCATCTGCCTGTCGCGCGACACCGGCGGGATCTTGACGGGGACCGGTACCGCCTTCGGGATGCGCATGCACCCTGCCTGGCCGCCGGGGTCGCCGAACAGGCCTGCGCGCCTGCTGCGCAGCGTATCGAGCATGGCGCCGCGCCCGGGGTTCGTGTTCTCGCAGCTCGCGAACAGCCCCTGTCCCAGTGCAAGCACGCGCTCCAGGCGCGCACGAAGGGTTCGGCCACGCTGTCGCCTGGGGCGGTGCGCTCACGCCGGCACACCCGGGCGGCGGGCCGGTGCGCCATGCCACCCGCGCGATTGCGCCGGTAGGACATGGCGCACGGCCGGAGCGCCGGACCGCCTTCCGCACGGCCCGCAGCGCCCGTCTACGGTGGCAGGCAGAACCCACCCTCACCAACAGGAGCTCTTCCATGACCACCCCCATACCGCCCCTTGCCGTCGTCACGGGCGCCTCTTCAGGCATCGGCCTGCACCTCGCGCTGTGCTGCGCCAAGGCCGGCTACGACCTCGTGCTGGCGGCCGATACCTCGCTCGACGCGGTCCAGACCGCCTGCGCCGCGCATGGTGTGCAGGTGCAGACCCTGCAGGTCGAACTCGCGAGCCGCGAGGGCGTGGACGAACTCTGCGCGCTGGTCGGCGGTCGGCCGGTCGGCGCGCTGCTGGCCAACGCGGGCCACGGCCTCGGCCAGGCCTTCCTCGACCAGCAGTTCGCCGAGGTCCAGCACGTGATCGACACCAACATCACGGGCACGCTGTACCTGCTGCAGCGCCTGGGCCGGCGCATGCGCGATGCGGGCAGCGGCCGCATCCTGATCACCGGCTCGATCGCGGGCTTCCAGCCCGGCAGCTTCCAGGCCGTCTACAACGCCTCCAAGGCCTTCGTCGATTCGTTCGCGGCCGCGCTGCGCAACGAACTGCAGGATGCGGGCGTGACCGTCAGCTGCCTGATGCCGGGGGTGACCGACACCGCCTTCTTCGACCGCGCAGGCCTGCTCGACACCAAGGTGGGCACGGGGCCCAAGATGGACCCGGCCGATGTGGCCGAGGCCGGCTTCACGGCCATGCAGAACGGCGAGGCCGACGTGGTGGCCGGCCTCAGGAACAAGCTACAGGTCATGCTGGCCAAGCTCACGCCCTCGCAGCTGGCTGCCGAACAGCACCGCAAGCTGGCCGAACCGGGCACGGCGCAGCCGTGACCGCCATGGAGGCAGTACAGACAAAGCGGAACCTCCCCGGCCCGCGGTCCCGTTCATCGCGACGCTGTGACGCACCCAGTCTGGGTCTGGCGCGGAGAGCGCGGTGCGCGAATCGGAGCGCTGGCCCCGTGCGACGCGCGCGGACCGTCACCGTCTTGCTCTTCGCGGTGTTCCTTCCTTGGTGAACCCCGCATGGGGCGCGGATGCTGATTGTGGAAGACAACCCGCAATGGCGCGCGGAGTTGCGACGCTGGGCAGCGGCCAGCGGCTTGGAACCGTGTTGTGGCGATGGCTGCCACTGCACGGCGGCCAACCCAGGACGACAGAACGCGCGGCCGCTTGACCCGCCAGCTGCATGCGCTGGAAGCGACACGTGGGTCGAAACCCGGGCAACGGGCCCGAATCAGCGCTGTGGGTCAGATGTTGCGGAGCGACCCAAGAAGGTAGGGACTTGGCGCGAAATGCCGCGAAGGCCTTGAACAACTCGCGCCCGCGTGCCGGCACGTCCCCTGCCGCTGAAGATGCCGCGGGGCAGCGGCTACTGCGCGCTCACCAGCGTGGCGGAGTGAGACGGCCAGGCACCGACGCTGTGCTGGCGCTGACCGGGGCCTCTCGGCTCCGACGAGGCAGAGGGATGATCCGAGTGCTGGGCCAGCGGAACGTACGCCAGGAGACCCGCCATGGGGACGCCCTTGTCTATGGCTTTCAGGCCTGGACGTGCACGCCGCTTGCGTGACGCCTAAGGCAAGGTATGCACGGCCTGGTCAGCGAGGATGCCGTCGAACGCGCCAGCGCATGCGGACCATGTGGGCTCACGAAAGCGGTACGCGACAAAGCGCACGCGCGGAGCTGCTCGCTGTTCTGGAGCTCCGCGCACGTGATCGCGCTCCATCCGACCCCGGGTGGGCCGGGAGTGCGTTCAATTCGGGAAGCTGTCCGGGGCGCCTTTAATCCACCGTACGCAGCGCCTGCACCAGCGATGCCACATTGGCGATGTCCAGTTTCTCGTAGATCGCACGGATTTGGTTGCGCACCGTTGCAGGGGACCGTTGGAGTTGGGTGGCAATCTGTTTGTGCGTGAAACCCTGCACCATGAGCCGGGCTACTGCTGCCTCCCGGGGCGACAGCCCGTCGGCCGCGCAACGCGGGCGCGCCCGTAGCCACAGCAGGCCGTGCTCCGCGAACTGCGTGACCACCAGCGTGCGGCCCACCAGACGCTGGTCACCGCGTTGGACCGCGGCCAACAGCGCCTCGGGCAGGCGAGGGCCTTGCCAACCCTGCCACTCCGAACGCAGCGTGTGCTCGAAGACGGCATCCATGTGGTGCACCATGCCGCGCGGATCAGCAACGGCTGAGCCGAGGCGGCCATGTACAGGCTCCTGCCGCAACCGCCCCAGGTGTGTGAGGTGGTTGAGCTCCAGCGCCTGTTGCACGTGGGGCATCAGCGAGGCCAGCAATTGACGCTCGCTCTCGGTGCAATGGGCATCGGTGCGGGCTCGAAACAGGGTGAGCCAGCGCGTATAGCGTGTGGCGGGGTTCAGCGTCCCGCCAATGAAGAAGTGGGACTGCTGAAAGCGTCGGCCGTATTCGAGCAGCGCACCCTGCCGGCGGCCGTTGAACCAGGCCTTTGCGTCAAATGCCAGCGTCTCGGTAGGGCTCAGCGTGACGGCCTGCGCGGCTGTGTCCAGGTGCTTGACCTCTTCGTAGGCCTGCAACATCTCGGGCGGCTGCCGGTGCAGGTGGATGGTGTGGATGTCGATGCCGGCCGCCGTCATGGTGGCTGAACCCCACATGGCCGAATCGAAGGGCAGCACCGGCTTGAGCAGGTCCAACGCCTGATCCTGGAAATGCTCCACCGGCTGCTCATGCGAGAGCCGGTACAGGTGCAGCAGCAACTGGTTGTATTCGATGGCCATCGCGGCTGGCCCGCTCCTCGTCAGCACCGACCAGCCGTCTTCGGCACGGCATTGGAATAGTGCAATTGCATCATTCTATTTGTTTTGTATCAAAAATAAGATGAGTGCGACCTGTCTTTCGGTACTGGCACCATGCAA
>DATKFT010001160.1:0-6012 GCA_035544335.1 Pseudorhodoferax sp. | reverse complement strand
GACCGCACGAAGGGGGGGCAGGGCGACAAGCCGCCAGCGATCGGGCAGATCCTGCAGGACTTTCCGGCCAAGACCGAGATGTCCGAACACGGCGAGCTGCAACGCGGGCTGCCGTTGCGCCTGTCCATCCTGTTCCCGGGTTTCGTGGCCGAGGACGTGGTGCGGCTGGAGGACAGGCGCTGCTTCCCGACCGACGCTGCGCTGGCAGGGCTGCGCGCGCAGGCGCACGAGGGGCAGGCGACCGTCGTGTACGAGTGAGACGGCCGCATGACGGTTGTGCGACTGACATGAAACCGTCATGAAGCGGCGGGATACTGTGGACTTCCATGCTCTGTCTTCGCGTGTGAGTTCCTCATCTCCTGTGCCAGACCTGGCCTTTCCTGCCGATGCGGCCGCGCTTGCGCTGCTGGACCGCGACCACAGCATCCTGGCCTTCAACGAGCGCGTCTTCGACTGGGCGCGCCGTGACGATGTGCCTTTGCTGGAGCGGCTGCGCTACCTGTGCATCGTCTCCTCCAACCTGGACGAATTCTTCGAGGTGCGTGCGGCGGCGCACCTGGAGGCGGCCGGCGTGCGCGCGGCCGACAGCGCCTACACGCCCGAGTCCTTCCGCGTGCTGTCCGAGGCCGCGCACGATCTCGTGGCCCGGCAGTACGCGCTGTTCAACGACGTGCTGATGCCCGCGCTGGCGCGCGAAAAGGTCCAGCTGCTGTCGCACTCGGAGCGCGACCTGGCCCAGCGCGCCTGGGTGCGCCAGTATTTCGAGCGCGAGGTGCGCCCGCTGCTGGTCCCGACCGGGTTGGACCCGGCGCATCCGTTCCCGCTGGTGGCCAACAAGTCGCTGAACTTCATCGTGCAGCTGACAGGGCGCGACGCGTTCGGGCGCGAGAACGACATCGTCATCGTCAAGGTGCCCCGCGTGCTGCCGCGCATCATCCGGCTGCCCGACAAGCTGTCGGGCGGGCGCACGCTGGCGGTGCTGCTGACCAGCGTGATCCGCGCGCACCTGGCCGAGCTGTTCCCGGGCCGCCAGGTGGGGCAGTTTTCGCAGTTTCGCGTGACCCGCCATTCGGATCTCGCGATCGACGAGGAAGAGGTCAACAACCTGCGCACGGCCTTGCGCCAGGGCCTGGAATACCGCCACTACGGCCAGGCCGTGCGGCTGGAGGTCTCGGCCAGTTGCGATCCACAGCTGGCCAGCTTCCTGCTGCAGCAGTTCAAGCTGCCCGAACTGGCGCTGTACCGTGTGCACGGCCCCGTGAACCTGGCGCGGCTCACGCAGCTGGTCGACCTGGTCGATGCGCCGCATCTGATGTTCCCCGAGCACAAGCCGGTCTGGCCGCTGGGCTTTCCGGTCGATGGCTCCCTGTTCGAGCGCCTGCGCCAGGGCGATGTGCTGGTGCACCAGCCGTTCGAGAGCTTCGACGCCGTGCTCGCGCTGCTGCGCGAAGCCGTGCAAGATCCCAGCGTGCTGGCGATCCGCCAGACCATCTACCGCACCGGCAGCGACCCCGTGTTGATGGGCCTGTTGCGCGAGGCCGTGCGGCGCGGCAAGGAGGTCATGGTCGTCGTGGAACTCAAGGCGCACTTCGACGAGGAGGCCAACATCAACTGGGCCGAGATGCTGGAAGGCATCGGGGCGCAGGTGGTGTATGGCGTGGTGGGCCTCAAAACCCACGCCAAGATGCTGCTGATCACGCGGCGCGAGGGACGCAAGCTGCGCCGCTACGGGCATTTGTCCACCGGCAACTACAACCCGCGCACGGCGCGGCTGTACACCGACCTGAGCTACTTCACGGCGGACAACGCGCTGACGGAGGACATGGAGCAGGTGTTCGTGCACATCGCCGGGCAGAGCCGGCTCGCGCCCATGGCACGGCTGCTGGTGGCGCCCTTTCTGCTGCAAAAGGCCTTGTTGGAGCGCGTGACGGCGGTGGGTGAGGCCGCTGCCGCCGGCCGGCCGGCGCGCATCATTGTCAAGACCAACGCGCTGACCGATGAGCAGCTCGTGCGCGCACTGTTGCGCGCGGGCCAGCAAGGCGCGCAGATCGACCTGATCGTGCGCGGCGCCTGCATCCTGCCCGCGCAGCTGCCGGGCGTGTCGCAGAACATCCGCGTGCGCTCCGTGATCGGCCGCTTCCTGGAGCACACGCGCGTGTTCTATTTCCGCCAGGGCGAGGAAGAACAGGTCTTCCTGTCCAGCGCCGACTGGATGAGCCGCAACATGCTGCGTCGCATCGAGCTGGCCTGGCCCGTCACCGACCCCCTGCTGCGCCAGCGCGTCGTGGACGAATGCCTGGTGCCCTATTTGTACGATGGTTGCGACGCCTGGACCCTGGGTTCGGACGGCTGCTACACGCGCACGGAGGGGACGGTGGGCGCCGATGGGCAGCGCCACAGCGCCCAGCGCGCGCTGGTGCAACTCTTCGCTGGCGCACGGGGACGCTGAATGGACCTGATCTTCTGGCGCCATGCCGAGGCGCACGACGAAAGCGCAGACGGCACCGACCTGGCGCGCGAGCTGACGCCGCGCGGCCTCAAACAGGCCAGCCGGGTCGCCAGCTGGCTGGACCGCCAGCTGCCCGACGGCGCGCGCGTGTTCTGCAGCCCCGCGCGCCGCACGCTGCAGACGGCCGACGCGCTGGGTCGCCGGTACAAGATCCGGCCGGAGATCGCGCCCGACGCCACGGCCCAGGCGCTGCTGGACATGGTGCAGTGGCCCAGTGGCAAGGGCGTGGTCGTCGTCGTCGGGCACCAGCCCACGCTGGGCCAGGCCGTGGCGCAGTTGTTGCAGGCCCAGATCGACGAAATGCCCATCCGCAAGGGCGCCGTCTGGTGGCTGCGCACGCGCGAGCGCGAAGGCCAGCGCCAGACCGTGGTCGTCGCAGTCCAGGCACCAGAGACCGTCTGACGCGCCTGCGCCCTCGCCGGTCAGGTCGTGAAATCCTCGGCCAGCAAGGCCGTTTTCCGGCCGATAGAATGGGCCGCATGGCCACCAAAATTCCCTCCAAACCTGCGCAGCCGGGGCCCAGGCCTGCGGCGCCGGACGACGGCGGATCGGTCGTGCTCGAGCGGCGCACCCAGAAAATCAAGCCGCCGCAGCTGTACCAGGTTGTGATGCTCAACGACGACTACACCCCGATGGAGTTCGTGGTCGTGGTCATCCAGGAGTTTTTCAGCAAGGACAAGGAGACGGCGACGCAGATCATGCTCAAGATCCACCTGGATGGCAAAGCGGTCTGTGGCGTGTATTCGAAAGACGTGGCGGCCACCAAGGTCGACCAGGTCCTGGAGGCGGCTCGTCAGGCGGGTCATCCGCTGCAATGCGTCAGCGAGCCTGTGGCATAAACGGTTGAAATGCCGGCGTCCACACCCAAGTAGAGCGCACGTTAACAGCACGGTGTCAAAGGAATCTTCATGATTGCCCAGGAATTGGAAGTCAGTTTGCACATGGCTTTCGTGGAAGCGCGCCAGCAACGCCACGAATTCATCACGGTCGAACACCTGCTGCTTGCCTTGCTGGACAACCCCAGCGCCGCCGAGGTGCTGCGGGCCTGCTCGGCCAACATCGACGACCTGCGCAAGTCGCTGACGAACTTCATCAAGGACAACACGCCGCAGGTCGCCGGCACGGATGACGTGGACACCCAGCCGACGCTGGGTTTCCAGCGCGTGATCCAGCGGGCGATCATGCACGTGCAGTCCACCGGCAGCGGCAAGAAGGAAGTCACCGGCGCCAACGTGCTGGTGGCCATCTTCGGCGAGAAGGACTCGCACGCCGTCTATTACCTGCACCAGCAGGGCGTGACGCGCCTGGACGTGGTGAACTTCATCGCCCACGGCATCAAGAAGAGCGATCCCCCCGAGCCGACCAAGTCCAACGAAGCCCAGCCCGAAGGCGAGGAAGGCGCGACGGAGAAGAACGAGAAGGCTTCGCCGCTGGAGCAGTTCACGCAGAACCTGAACCAGCTGGCCAAGGACGGCAAGATCGATCCGCTGATCGGACGCGACTACGAGGTCGAGCGCGTGATCCAGATCCTGTGCCGCAGGCGCAAGAACAATCCGCTGCTGGTCGGCGAGGCCGGCGTTGGCAAGACCGCCATCGCCGAGGGCCTGGCCTGGCGCATCACGCAAAAGGACGTGCCCGAGATCCTGGCCGAGGCGCAGGTCTACTCGCTGGACATGGGCGCGCTCTTGGCTGGCACCAAGTACCGCGGCGATTTTGAGCAGCGCCTGAAGGGCGTGCTGAAGTCGCTCAAGGACAAGCCCAACGCGGTGCTGTTCATCGACGAGATCCACACGCTGATCGGTGCCGGTGCGGCCTCGGGCGGCACGCTGGACGCGTCCAACCTGCTCAAGCCGGCGCTGTCCAGCGGCCAGCTCAAGTGCATCGGCGCGACCACGTTCACCGAGTACCGCGGCATCTTCGAGAAGGATGCGGCCCTGTCGCGTCGCTTCCAGAAGGTCGACGTGGTCGAGCCCACGGTCGAGCAGACGGTGGAGATCTTGAAGGGCCTGAAGTCGCGCTTCGAGGAGCACCACAGCGTCAAGTACGCCGCGGCCGCGCTGCAGGCGGCGGCCGAACTGTCGGCCAAGTACATCAACGACCGGCATCTGCCCGACAAGGCGATCGACGTGATCGATGAGGCCGGTGCAGCCCAGCGCATCCTGACCGCGTCCAAGCGCAAGAAGACCATCGGCAAGTCCGAGGTCGAAGAAATCGTGGCCAAGATCGCGCGCATTCCGCCCGCGAACGTGTCCAACGACGACCGCGGCAAGCTGCAGACGCTGGAGCGTGACCTGAAGAGCGTGGTGTTCGGCCAGGACAAGGCGCTGGAAGTGCTGGCGTCCTCGGTCAAGATGGCGCGCTCGGGCCTGGGCAAGGGCGACAAGCCGATCGGCAGCTTCCTGTTCAGCGGCCCGACCGGCGTGGGCAAGACCGAGGCGGCCAAGCAGCTGGCCTACATCATGGGCATCGAGCTCATCCGCTTCGACATGTCCGAGTACATGGAGCGCCATGCCGTGAGCCGCCTGATCGGCGCGCCTCCAGGCTATGTCGGGTTCGACCAGGGCGGGCTCTTGACCGAAGCCGTCACGAAGAAGCCGCACGCGGTGCTGCTGCTGGACGAGATCGAGAAGGCGCACCCGGACATCTTCAACGTGTTGCTGCAGGTCATGGACCACGGCAGCCTGACGGACAACAACGGACGCAAGGCCGACTTCCGCAATGTCATCATCATCATGACGACGAACGCGGGTGCCGAGACCATGAACAAGGCGACGATCGGCTTCACGAACCCGCGCGAAGCGGGTGACGAGATGGCCGACATCAAGCGCCTGTTCACGCCCGAGTTCCGCAACCGGCTGGATGCGACCGTGAGCTTCAAGGCGCTGGACGAGACCATCATCCTGCGCGTGGTCGACAAGTTCCTGCTGCAGCTGGAAACGCAGCTCGCCGAGAAGAAGGTGGAAGTCACCTTCACCGACGACCTGCGCAAGTATCTGGGGCGCAAGGGCTTCGATCCGCTGATGGGGGCGCGGCCCATGCAGCGCCTGATCCAGGACATGATCCGGCGCGCTCTGGCCGACGAACTGCTGTTCGGCCGCCTGACCGACGGTGGCCGCCTGGTCGTCGACATCGCCCTGTCCAAGGACGAGAAGGGCGTGGAGACCGGCGAGGTGCAGCTGGACATCCAGCCGCTGCCGAAGAAGGAAGGCCGCGCCAAGCCGGAGGCCGAGGAAGCCACTGCAGGCTGACCAGGCAAGACATCCACAAGGCCGACCCGCAAGGGTCGGTTTTTTTGTTGCCCGACGGCCACAAACAGGCCGTTCTGAACTTTAAGTTGGCGGCGCAAGTTATTGATCTTGCGTGAGCTTTTGCGAGTGGATACACTCCTGCATCCGTGGCGGTTTCAGTGGGTGGATGCATGTCTCTTCAACGTTTTTCTGGCTTGCATCGGGTCGTTCAGGCCCTCTTTGTGTTCTTGTGCCTGTTTGCGCTGGCCTGGCCCG
>DATKFT010001159.1:0-3830 GCA_035544335.1 Pseudorhodoferax sp. | reverse complement strand
ACGGCCGCCGACAGCGCGAGCATGCGGCCCCAGGGCAGTTCGGACCAGCCCACGGTGCGCGTGGCCACCAGCGCGAAGGGCTGGCTGGGCGCGGCCAGCGGCTTGCTGAACGCATAGGTCCAGCCCCGCGCCAGCGGGCGCCCGGCCTGCACGGGCAGGCGCTGCCCGCCCAGCACCAGCGCCACGGCCACGGGGCTCTGCGTGCGCGCCATCGGCCATTCGTCCCAGGGCACCATGCTGGCCAGGTCGATCTGCAAGGCGTAGGAAGCAGGCAGTGCGGCCTGCACGAGCCGGTAGCGGCCCTGCTCCGGGTCCAGATCGGCCAGCGCGGGATGGCCGGCCGCGCGCGAGCGGGCTTCGGCCTCGCGCAGCGCGGCCTCGGCCCAGGGCGCTTGCGCATCGCTGCGGCGGATCGCGAGGATCTGCGAGTACACCGAGGGCAGACGCGCGAGTGCGTCGTCGCCGGGCTGCAGCAGCGCCAGCATGGCCAGCACCGCGTCGTGGGCCACCACGCGCTGACTCAGCAGCCGGTGCGCGATGCGTGCGTCGGTCTCGAACGCGGCCTGCTCGCGCAGCAAGGCCTGCTGCGCGAGCAGCAGGCCGCCGGCCAGGCTCAGCAGAGCCCAGGCCAGCCACCATCCCCAGGAGCGCGGCAGCCAGCGCATCAACGCCGCCCGGCCGCCCGCAGGCGTTGCAGCGCCACGCTGACGGGCAGCGGTGCGCGAAGCGATGAGCGTGGGGGCGCCATGCCCCGATTGTGGGTCAGCCGCCGAACACCATGGCGCGGTGCATGGCGGTGCCGGCCAGCACGCCCTGGGCCGCGGCCAGCGTCGCGCTGTGCGCGCCCTGGGCCGCGTCGCCCGCGGCAAACACGCCCGGCACGCTGGTCTGGCCCATCTCGACGCGCAGGAAGGGACCGGCCGGCGCGTCCTCGACCGCGCAGCCCAGTTGCGCGGCGAGCGGGCTGGCCATGGCGACCGTGGGCGCGAGGAACAGGCCGCGCAGCGGCACGCGCCGGTCCGCCAACCGCACGCCAGCCAGCGCGGTGCCCTCGCCTTCCAGTGCCTGCACCTTGCCGGCCTCGATGGCGATGCCAAGCGCCGCCATGTGGGCCCGCTCTGCGTCGCCGATCACGTGGCCGTCCAGGAACAGCGTGGTCGGCCCCCACTCGGCGATGAGTTGGGCCTGGTGCAGCGACAGCGGCATGCGGTAGAGCACGCCCAGCGGCTGGCGGTCGAACTCGTAGCCGTGGCAATAGGGGCAGTGGGCGACGCTCCGGCCCCAGCGTTCGGCCAGGCCGGGCAGATCGGGCAGCACATCGCGCACACCCGTGGCCAGCAGCAAGCGCCGGCCCAGCAGCCGTTCACCGCGGTCCAGCGTCAGCGCGAAGCCCTCGCCCTGTGGCGCGGCATCCAGGGCCTGGGCGGCCACGAAGCGCACGGTCGGGTAGGCCAGCAGCTGCTGACGCGCCTGGGCGACGAGGTCCAGCGGCGCGCGGCCGTCGTGGCCGAAAAAGCCGTGCGAGGCCTGCGCGAAGCGGTTGCGCGGCGTCCCCGCGTCCACCACGCAGACCCGCCGGCGCGCACGCGCCAGCTGCAGGGCCGCCGAGATGCCGGCGAAGCTGCCGCCGACCACGAGGGCGTCAATGTCCATGTTCGATCTCCTCTGAAAAATCCTGCGGCGACCGGCCGCTGGCCAGCATGCGGCGGTGGAAGTCGGCCGACAGCTGCGCGAGCGTGACCTCGCCCAGGCGCGCGAGCAGCAGCGCCTCGGCCTGCTGGTAGGCGCCATGCAAGGCGGTGTTGACGGCCTGCTCGACCAGGCATTGCGGGTTGTCGCTGCGGTGGCCCACGGCCAGCAGCGCCGGCGCGCCCACGGCCTCGTGGATGTCGCGCAGCGTGATGCGCTCCAGGGGGCAGCACAGCACCCAGCCGCCGCCATGGCCCTTGGCCGAGGCGACGAAACCGGCCTCGCGCAGGCCGGCCATCAGGCGGCGCACCACCACCGGGTTGGTGGCCATCGCGCGCGCCAGCGTTTCCGAGGTGGCCGGTCCCGGCATCTCGGCCATGTGCAGCAGCGCGTGCAACACGCCCGACAAGCGGCTGTCTTTATTCATGCAACATTATGAGTTGCATGAACGAATAAACGCCGGCCGGGAGCGCAATGCCCCCGGCCGGCGCCGGGTCACCGGTTCAAGCCGGATCAGCGGCGTTCGGACACGACCTTGTCCGCCACCTCGCGCGGCGCCTGTGCGTAGTGCTTGAACTCCATGCTGTAGGTCGCACGGCCCTGGGTCAGCGAACGCAGCGTGGTCGAGTAGCCGAACATCTCGGCCAGCGGCACCTCGGCGCGCACGAGCTTGCCGCCACCGCCCGGGATGTCCTCCATGCCCTGCACCATGCCGCGGCGGGACGACAGGTCGCCCATCACGTTGCCCATGAAGTCCTCGGGCGTCTCCACCTCCACTGCCATCATGGGCTCCAGCAGCACGGGCGTCGCGCGGCGCATGCCCTCGCGAAAAGCCATGCTGCCGGCCATGCGGAACGCGTTCTCGTTGGAGTCCACGTCGTGGTAGGAGCCGAAGGTCAGCGTGACCTTGACGTCGACCACCGGGTAGCCCGCCAGCACGCCGGCCTTGAGCGCCTCCTGCACGCCCTTGTTCACGGCAGGAATGAACTCGCGCGGCACCACGCCGCCCTTGATGGCGTCCACGAACTCGAAGCCCTTGCCTTCCGGTTGCGGTTCCAGCTTGAGCACCACGTGCCCGTACTGGCCCTTGCCGCCCGACTGCTTGACGAACTTGCCCTCCACGTCTTCCGCGGTCTTGCGGATCGCCTCGCGGTAGGCCACCTGCGGCTTGCCCACGTTGGCCGACACGCCGAACTCGCGCAGCATGCGGTCGACCAGGATCTCCAGGTGCAGCTCGCCCATGCCCGAGATGATGGTCTGGCCCGATTCCTCGTCGGTGCGCACGCGGAAGGACGGGTCCTCCTGCGCCAGGCGCGAGAGCGCCACGCCCATCTTCTCCTGGTCGGCCTGGGTCTTGGGCTCCACGGCCTGCGAGATCACAGGCTCGGGGAACACCATGCGCTCGAGCAGCACCACGTGCGCCGGATCGCTGAGCGTGTCGCCCGTGGTCACGTCCTTGAGCCCGACGGCCGCGGCGATGTCTCCCGCGTAGACGGACTCGATCTCCTGGCGCGTGTTGGCGTGCATCTGCACGATGCGGCCGATGCGCTCCTTCTTGCCCTTGACCGGGTTGTAGACGGAGTCGCCCGACTTCACCACGCCCGAATAGACACGGAAGAACACCAACTGGCCCACGAAGGGGTCGGTCATGATCTTGAAGGCCAGCGCGGAGAACGGTTCGGCATCCGAGGGATGGCGCTCCACGGTCTTCTCATGGTCGTGTTCGTCGTGGCCCAGGATCGCGGGAATGTCCAGCGGCGAGGGCAGGTAGTCGACGACCGCGTCCAGCATGGCCTGCACGCCCTTGTTCTTGAACGCGCTGCCGGCCAGCATGGGCACGATCTCGCCCGCGATCGTGCGCTGGCGCAGCGCGGCCTTGATCTCGTCTTCCGACAGCGGCTGGCCGTTCAGGTACTTGTCGAGCAGGGCTTCGCTGGCCTCGGCCGCGGCCTCGACCATCTTCTCGCGCCAGGTGTTGGCCAGTTCGACCAGGTCGGCCGGGATGTCGGCATAGGAAAAGCGCACGCCCTGGCTCGCATCGTCCCAGACGATGGCCTTCATCTTGACGAGGTCGACCACGCCCTGGAAGTGATCTTCCGCGCCCACGGGGATCTGGATCGGCACGGCGTTGCCCTTGAGCC
>DATKFT010001158.1:0-2506 GCA_035544335.1 Pseudorhodoferax sp. | reverse complement strand
AAGATCGAACACATGTTCTGCGCGACCTGCGGCACGCAATCCTTCGCCCGGGGCGCCATGCCCGACGGGACGCCCATGCGGGCGGTGAACCTGCGCTGCGTGCCGTCCATCGACCTGGACGCCCTGCAGATCAAGCGGGTGGATGGGGCCAGCTTCTAGGCCGGCCGGCAGGGGCAGGGCTAAAATGGATTATCATTCCGCTCCTGGCGCCGCATAGGGAAGCGTGGCAGAGTGGTCGATTGCACCGGTCTTGAAAACCGGCGACCCGCAAGGGTCCGTGAGTTCGAATCTCACCGCTTCCGCCACATACAACCCTCAGTGATGGACGCACTGAGGGTTTTTCTTTGGAACGCCCGATCAGGTGCAGCGGGCGTTCGCGGCTGGGGCTGCTCCAGATTTCGAACCGCCCCGGGGCCAACCCCGTGAGGACGGGGCCACCGCTCAGGGCGCGCGGCGACCGCCTGCGCGCTGCGTGCGCGAGAAGGCGAACAAGGCAAAGGCCGCGAGAAGACCCGATGTCAGAAGCACGCCCCATTGCGAGAGCGTCGGAACCTGCTGGATGGCGACCGCCGGCACGCCCGCATCGTCGGCGCAGACCTTGAGCCAGGTGCTCCCGGCACCCAGGTAGGTCACGCTCAGGCTGCTCGTACCCGCCGTGGCGCTGTTGGTGAGGGCCAAGGTGCCTGAAGAGAACGGGGCGGCCGTCCCTCGGAAGTTGAGCCCGTTGATCGAAATGGGGTTGACGGCGGTGCTGCCGGCCAGTGGGGACGTGATGTCCGCCGCAACCGGCTGGTAGGGGCCCGCACCCGTGGCAAGCTGAACCCCGGCCGCATCTTGCAAGGCCTCGACCTGCACACGGATGGTGCTCGCGAGCAGCGGCTTGCTGAACGCGTAGGTGCACGCCGCAGAGCCGGATGTGTAGAGCTGCGCTTCACCCGGCGCGAAGGGCCCCTGCTGGGCTGCGTTGCTGGCACAGGTGCCCGTGACGGTCACGGTCACCCCACCGTAGACGGTGGGTGCGTTGCCGTTGAGGGCAAAGCATTGCTGCGCGGCATGGGCCGCATTGGCGGTCGTGAAGGCGAGGAGGATGGCGGGAACGAAGCGGGAGAGTTTCAGCGGCATCGGTGCGTGTTTCTGATGGGGCGGCATGCGCGCGGGTGGGCAGGGTCCACCTCTGCGGCGTCCTGACCGGCGTCTTAGCCGGCGTCTTGACGCGCGCAGATGCTACTTTTCGAACGGTGGCTGCGTCGCCGTGGCAGGGGCCACCGGGTCGGCCAGCCCTGCCGGTTGTCGCGCGGCGTCCTCACGATCCCGTCGGCGCAGATGGCGCCGACGACGGCCCGCCGCCCGAGGAACACGACGACCGGCTGGATGTGCGGCAGCGAGCACGCAGCACCGGCGCCGCTGCGCCGGCTGTGCTCGCGCCCGGTGCCGGACCTGGCCCCCCATGCACCGCGCAGATGTCAAGGTGTCAGTGCAGCGTCGGCTCTTCCAACCGCTTGATCTGCACCACCCGCCCGCTCCAGACGCCGCCCGGCGGCAGCGCGGCGATGGCGGCCTTCTGCGCGGCGCTCAGGCTGGGCTCGTTGCGGATGTAGTCGGCGTCCACGCGGATGCGGCGAACGCCCTTGTCGTCGGGGTCGGGCAGCAGCGGGCTGATCTCGTAAGGCGTCATGCCCCCATTGTCCAATCATCCGGGCAAGCCGCGCCGCCCTGCCGGCATGCCCGGCACGCGCATGGCACCAGCGCGGCCGCGCTGCAGCGAGGGCCCCTGCAGAGCCTCTAAAATCCCTGCCTTCGCGTCCCCGCCTCCCCGCAGCGCCCTACGGCGCCGCCCCGTCTGGATTCCCATGAGCGACACCCCTGAGCAACCTGGCCTGGCCGGCCTGTCCAAGTCCTTCGAACCCGCTGCCATCGAGGCCCATTGGGGGCCGGAGTGGGAGCGCCGCGCGCTCGGCGCCGCGGGCGTGCGCGGTTCCGGCGTGCCGGATGCCAGCGTGCCCTCCTTCTCGGTCCAGCTGCCGCCGCCCAACGTGACCGGCACGCTGCACATGGGCCACGCGTTCAACCAGACCATCATGGACGCGCTGACGCGCTACCACCGCATGCGCGGATTCAACACGGTCTGGGTGCCGGGCACCGACCATGCCGGCATCGCCACGCAGATCGTGGTGGAACGCCAGCTGCAGGACCAGGGCGTGAGCCGCTACGACCTGGGCCGCGAGAACTTCGTCGCCAAGATCTGGGAGTGGAAGCACCAGTCGGGCAACACCATCACCACGCAGATGCGCCGCATGGGCGACAGCGTGGACTGGAGCCGCGAGTACTTCACCATGGACGACAAGCTCTCCAAGGTGGTGACCGAGACCTTCGTGCGCCTGTACCAGCAGGGCCTGATCTACCGCGGCAAGCGGCTCGTGAACTGGGACCCCAAGCTGCAGTCCGCCGTGTCCGACCTGGAGGTCGAGAGCGAGGAGAAGGACGGCTCGCTGTGGCACATCGCCTA
>DATKFT010001157.1:0-8129 GCA_035544335.1 Pseudorhodoferax sp. | reverse complement strand
GCTCGTGGAACTGGCGCAGCAGGCGCAGGTACAGCGCGGTCTTGCCGCCGGCGCGCGCCAGGCCCGCCGCGGTGTCCAGGCCCGCCAGCGTGGGCAGCGCCGGGGCCGCATCGCTAGTCGGCACCGTCTCCTGCGCGGCCGGCGGCACGGGTGCCTGCGCGGGCGCCGCGTCGCGGGGCTGCACCCAGCGCGCCAGCGTCAGCAGCATGGCGGGCGGATCGATGGGCTTGGTGATGTGGTCGACCATGCCGGCGGCCAGGCAGCGCTCGCGCTCCTCGACCATGGCGTGCGCGGTCATCGCGATGATGGGCAGCCGGGCATGGCGCGCGTCGGCGCGGATCAGCCGCGTGGCCTGCATGCCGTCCATGACGGGCATCTGCAGGTCCATGAGCACCGCGTCGAACGGGCCGCCGCTGGCCAGCAGGTCGACGGCCAGGCGGCCGTTGTCGGCCACGGCCACGCTGGCACCGGCGCTCTCGAGCAGCTCGACGGCGATCTGCTGGTTGATTTCGTTGTCCTCGGCCAGCAGCAGCCGCACGCCGCGCAGCGGCGCGTGCTCCTGGGCCTGGGGCGCAGGCGTGGTCGCGGGCGCCAGGCTGGCGCGGTCGGTCTCGGGCAAGCTGAGCTGGAACCAGAAGCGGCTGCCTTCGCCCGGCGTGGAGTCCACGCCGATGCTGCCGCCCATGGCCTCGACGAGCCGCTTGCTGATGGTCAGGCCCAGCCCGGTGCCGCCGTACTTGCGTGTGGTCGATCCGTCGGCCTGCGAGAAGGCCTGGAACAGCCGCGCGGTCTGTTCCGCGTCCATGCCGATGCCGCTGTCGTGCACCTCGAGCTGCAGCCGCGCCATACCGGCCCCGCGTTCGAGCCCGCGCACCCGCAGCGCCACGCGGCCGCGTTCGGTGAACTTGATCGCGTTGCTCACGAGGTTGGTGACCACCTGGCCCAGCCGCAGCGGATCGCCCACGAGCGCGGGCGGCACGTCGGGCGCCACGTCCACGTCCAGCGCCAGGCCCTTCTCGGCGGCCTTGCCGTCCAGCAGCGTGCAGACGCCGGACAGCACCTGGGCCAGCTCGAACGGCACGGACTCGATCTCCAGCTTGCCGGCCTCGATCTTGGAGAAGTCCAGGATGTCGTTGACGATGCCCAGCAGCGCGGTGCCGGCGCCGTGCACCTTGGCGATGTAGTCGCGCTGGCGCGGGTTCAGATCGGTCCTGAGCGCGAGGTGCGACATGCCGATGATCGCGTTCATCGGCGTGCGGATCTCGTGGCTCATGTTGGCCAGGAACATGGACTTGGCCTGCGTGGCCTCATCGGCCAGGCGCTTGGCCTCGCGCAGCGCCTGGGCGGCGTGGTTTTCCTCGGTCACGTCCTCCATGACCCAGACGCTGCCATGCACCGAGTCGGGGTCGATGTAGCGCGCCTGCATGCGGCACCAGAACAGCGTGCCGTCCTTGCGCCGCAGCAGCTGGTCGTGCCGCGTGCTCTGGCCGATGCGCTCGTTGGCGATGCGCCGTCCTTCCGCGTAGGCGGCATCGCTGGGATACCACAGGCGCGTGGGTTGGCCTTCGAGTTCGCCGGCCTCGTAGCCGTAGATCTCCTCCAGGCGGCGGTTGCAGCGCAGGATCACGCCCTCGCGCAGGATGGCGATGCCCACGCTGGCCGCCTCGAAGATGGCCAGCTGCGCGGCATGGGCCACGCGCAGGGCCTCCTCGGCCCGCTTGCGCACGGTGATGTCGTCGATCATCCAGATCGTGGCGCGCGCATAGCCGGGGTGGGCGATGGCGCGTGCACGCGCGTAGGCGTCGAACACGCTGCCGTCCTGGCGCGCGGCCTTCCATTCGCCGCTGAAGACCTGGCCTGCCGCGAAGGCCTTGCCGACCTCGGCGCCGAAGCGCTGCATCTCGGCGCGGTCGGGGTACAGGCAGGTGGTGTCCATGCCGACCAGGGCCTCGGTGTCGGCGAAGCCGAACATCTCGGCAAAGCGCGGGTTGGCGCGCAGCATGCGGCCGTCGCCCGTGTAGACGATGCCGACCTGCAGGTTCTGCAGCAGCATCTCCAGCTCGGCCGCCAGGCTGCGCAGCCGCTCGGCGGCCGCATGCTCCTCGGTGTTGTCGACGATCCAGGTCACGCGCAGGCGCTCGTCGGCGATGCGTACGCGCCGGGAGTCCATGCGGCCCCAGAACTGCGAGCCGTCCTTGCGCTGAAAGCGCGTCTCGCAGTTGCGCAGTGCGCCATCGGGCTCCATCTGCGTGCGCAGCCAGGCACGCGTGGCCGCAGCGTCCGCGTGCAGTTCGATGGCGGACAGCGTGGCGATTTCGTCGGACGCATAGCCGAACAGCGTGAGCCACTGGCTGTTGACATGGCGGATGCGGGCGCCGCGGTCGGTCACGAGCAGGCTGGACTGGCCGGTCTCGGTCAGCGTGCGCATGAAGGCTTCGCTCTCGGCCAGCGCCGAGGCGCGCGACGCCGTGTCGGCCTGCAGCCGCCGCAGCGCGCGCCGGGCCGCGGCAAGCCGCAGCAGCGCCCAGGCGGCGATGCCGAACAGAACCAACGCCAGCACGCCGAGGCCAACTTCGCTCATGTGTCTCCAACGCCATGCCTTCGGCGCGCGGCCTGCCGGCACTGTGACGGTCTTGCAGCGGCCGAGCGGGCGGTCTCGGCGCTGAGCCGTTTGGATTTCGCGCAGGGATTCGCGCGAGGGTGGGTCGTTATAGGCCATCCCCGGCTTGCAAACAATATGTAACGTGGCGCCGGGACATCGTCCGCAGCGGCCCGGGCGACACGGGTCCGCAGCCATCGGACGAACGGTCTGCGCACGCCGGTGACTGGTGGTGGACGTGGTAGCGCATGGCAGGGCCGGCCGGCATATTGCAAGGCGCCTGGTGCCGTGGATGCACGCATCGCACAGAACTCACGCAACAAAACGCATGCGAGGTCAATGGATGGAACGTTTCAGCATCAAACAGTTGTTCATTCTGGCCATGGTCCTGGTCGGGGCGGCATTGGCCCTGGCGGCGCTGTGCATCGTGCAGCTGGGGCGGGCCGGCACCGAGATGTCGGACGCCCACAGCGCGCGCTATGCCTCCTACATGCTGGCCGACGAACTGCGCCAGAGCTCGGACGACCTCACGCGGCTGGCCCGCACCTACGTGGTCACGGCCGATCCGCGCTGGGAGCAGCAGTACCTGGAGGTGCTGGACATCCGCAACGGCAAGCGCCCGCGGCCGGCGCAGTACGACAAGATCTATTGGGACTTCCGCGCCGCGGGGCAGACGCCGGCCGGCGGGACCGAGCCGGCCGTGTCGCTCAACGAGCTGATGCGCAGGGCCGGCTTCACCGAGGCCGAGTTCGACAAGCTGCGCCAGGCCGAGGCCAATTCCAACGACCTGGTGCGCACCGAGACGGTGGCGATGAACCTGGTCAAGGGCCGGCATGACGACGGCGCGGGCGGCACGAGCGAGGGCGAGCCCGATCTGGCGCGTGCCCGCGCGCTGCTGCACAGCCCCGAGTACCACGCGTTCAAGGCGCGCATCATGCAGCCCGTCAACGAATTCCTGACGCTGCTGGACGAGCGCACGGCCGCGGCCGTCGCCGTGGCCGAGGCCAGGCGCGACCGCTGGTTCCTGTGGCTCAGCGCCGCCGGCGTGCTGCTCGTGCTCGTGGTGCTGGCAGTGCTGGTCTTCGTGTACCGGCAGATCGCGGCGGCGCTGACGCGGGCCGCAGTGGCCTCGGGCCGCATGGCCGAGGGCGACCTGTCGCAGACCGTGCAGGCCGGCGGCGTGCACGAGGTGGCGGTGGTGCTGCAGGGCCTGGCGGCCATGCGCGAGAACCTGGTCGGTGTGGTGTCCACGGTGCGCCAGAACGCCGAGAGCGTGGCCTCGGCCAGCGCCGAGATCGCCCAGGGCAACAACGACCTGAGCGGACGCACCGAACAGCAGGCCTCGGCGCTGGAGCAGACGGCCGCCTCCATGGAGGAGCTCAGCGCCACGGTGCGCCAGAACGCCGACCGCGCGGCGCAGGCCAACCAGCTCTCGCTGAGCGCCTCGACCGTGGCGGCCGACGGCGGCGAGGCCGTGAACCGCATGATCGAGACCATGAAGGGCATCAACGAGAGCTCGCGCAAGATCGCCGACATCATCGGCACCATCGACGGCATCGCGTTCCAGACCAACATCCTGGCGCTCAACGCCGCCGTGGAGGCCGCGCGCGCGGGCGAGCAGGGCCGCGGTTTCGCGGTCGTGGCGGGCGAGGTGCGCGCACTGGCCCAGCGCAGCGCCGAGGCTGCCAAGGAGATCAAGGGACTGATCTCCAGCAGCGTGACGCAGGTGGAGCAGGGCAATGCGCTCGTGGACCGGGCCGGCACCACCATGGGCGAGGTGGTCAGCGCGATCCAGCGCGTCAACGACATCGTGGGCGAGATCAGCGCGGCCAGCCGCGAGCAGGCCGAGGGCGTGGAGCAGGTCAACGCGGTGGTGGTGCAGATGGACCAGACCACGCAGCAGAACGCGGCCCTGGTCGAGCAGTCGGCCGCTGCGGCGTCCAACCTCAAGGTCCAGGCGAGCCAGCTCGTCGATGCGGTGGCGGTGTTCAAGCTCGGGCAGGAGAGCGCCGTGCCGCCCGCGCGCGCGCCAGCCGCGGCGTTGCCTGCGTCCATGCCGGCGCGGCGGCCCGCCCCGGTGGCAGCGGCCCGGCCGCTGGCCGCCAAGCCTGCCCTGGCCAAGCCTCTCGCGGCGCCCGGCGCTGCGGCCAGGGCGCCGGCCGCGGCCAAGCCCCTGGCCGCCCCGGCCAAGCCACGCCAGGCCGTGACCGCGGACGAGGGGGAGTGGGAGAGCTTCTGAGGCCGGGGCCTGCTCAGTCGCCGCGGATGCCGCGCGCCTTGATGATGGCGCCGAAGCGCTGCGAGTCTTCCAGCGCGCGCTGGTGGAACTGCTCGGGGCTCAGCGGCAGCGCCTCGCCGCCCAGCGCGAGCATGCGCTCGCGCAGCGCCGCTGTGCCCAGGATGCGGTTGACCTCGCGGTTCAGCCGCGCGATGGCCTCGGCCGGCGTGCCGGCCGGCGCGTACAGGCCGAACACGGTGTCGGCGTCAAAGCCCTTGAGGCCGGCCTCGGCCAAGGTGGGCGTGTCGGGGAAGGCCGGCGAGCGCTGGGGGCTGCCCACGGCCAGCAGGCGCAGCTTGCCGGCGCGCACCTGGTTCAGGCCGATGCCGGGGTCGAAGAAGAAGTCGATCTGCCCGGCCAGCAGGTCCTGCAGTGCCGGTGCCGCGCCGCGGTAGGGCACGTGCACGGCGAACACGTCGGCCTGGGCCTTCATCATCTCGCCGGCCAGGTGCGGCGAGCTGCCGTTGCCGGGCGAGCCATAGGACAGCTTGCCCGGGTTGGCCTTGAGGTAGGCCAGGAACTCCGCGATGTTGCGCGCCGGCAGGTCGGGGCGCACGAGCAGGTAGACGAGCACGCGCGCGGCCGAGGCCACGGGCACCAGGTCGCGCGTGGGGTCGAAGGGCATGCGCGCGTACAGGTGCGGGTTGACCGAGACCATGCCGCCCGAGCTCATGAGCAAGGTGTAGCCATCGGGCGCGGCCTTGGCCACGGCCTCGCCGCCGATGTTGCCGTTGGCGCCGCTGCGGTTCTCCACGACCACGGGCTGGCCCAGGGCTTCGGCGAGCGGCACGCCGACCGCGCGCGCGATCTGGTCGGCCGCGCCGCCGGGCGGAAAGTTCACGACCAGCCGGATCGGCTTGCTGGGCCAGGCCTGGGCCTGGGCTGCGGAGGTCCAGGCACCGGCGCTGAAGGCGGCCAGCGTGGCCAGGGCGGTACGGCGGGGGATGTTCATGCTTGTCTCCTCGTGTTCAGCGTGATGGTTCTTCAATCGACTTCGATCTCGAGCAGCGTCGCGCGCGGCGCGGCCAGCGCCTGCGGCAGCAGCCGCTCCAGCGCTTCGGCGTCGCTGGCGCGCAGGCCCTCGCAGCCATGGCCCCGTGCCAGCGCCACGAAGTCCAGGTCGGGCAGGGCTGTGCCCGGCAGCTCGGCGCCGGCCGCGAAGCCGAAGGCCGGCGCGAACATGTTGAGCGCCGCGTAGCTGCGGTTCTTGAGGATCAGCACCGTGACGGGCAGGCCCAGCTGCGCCGCGCTCCACAGGGCCTGGATCGCGTACATGGCCGAGCCGTCGCCGATCAGCGCGATCACGCGCCGGCCCGGTTGGCCCAGCGCCACGCCCACGGCGGCCGGCAGGCTGTAGCCCAGGCCGCCGCTGCACATGGTGTAGAAGCTGCCGGCCGTGCGCATGGGCAGGTGCTGCTGCATGGTGTGGCGTGCGCTGGGCGCTTCCTCGACCACCACGGCGTCGGCGGGACGCAGCTGGGCCAGCCGGTGCAGCACCCAGGCCGTGGACGGGCGCACACCGGGCGCCGGGCGCGTGGGCGCGGGCACGGCGGCACGCGGCGGCGGCGCGGCGCGCTCGCGCGCGCCGGCCGCGGGGCGCTGCAGCAGCTCCTCGACGGCCAGCCGGATGTTGCCGACCACGGCCAGCCCGACCGGCGCCCAGGCCGCGACCTGCGGGTCGTCCACGATCTGCGCGAGGCTGGCGCCTTCCGGCAGGTGCGGACCCTGGCCCTCCACGTGGTAGGTGAAGGCCGGTGCGCCGAGCGCGAGCACGCAGTCGTGGCCCGCGAGCCTGGTCACGATCTGCTCGCGCATGGCCGGCAGGAAGCCGCCGAACAGCGCGTGGTCCTCGGGAAAGCCCGCGCGGCCCGACATGGGCGCGATCCAGACCCGTGCGCGGTGGCGCTCGGCCAGCGCGACGATGGCGTCCCAGGCGTCCGCGCGGTCGGCCGCCGCGCCGACCACCAGGGCCGGGCGCTCGCTGGCGTCGAGCTGCTCGCCGATGCGCGCGAGCAGCGCGGGCTCGGGCCGCATCAGCGTGGCCACGTGGCGCGGCAGCACGGGCTCGGTCGGACGGGCCCAGTCGTCGGCCGGGATGGACACCAGCACCGGCCCCTTGGGTTCCTGCATGGCCACGTAGTAGGCGCGCGCGATGGCCAGCGGCACGTCCTCGGCGCGCGCGGGCTCGCAGCTCCACTTGACGTAGGGCTTGGGCAGCTCGGTGGCCTGGGCCGAGAACAGGAAGGGCTCGAACGGCAGGATGGAGCGGGCCTGCTGGCCGGCCGTGATGACCATGGGCGTGCGGTTCTTGTGCGCCGTGAAGATGTTGCCCATCGCATGGCCCACGCCGGCCGCCGAGTGCAGGTTCACGAAGGCGGCGTTGCCCGTGGCCTGGGCGTAGCCGTCGGCCATGCCCACGACCACCGACTCCTGCAGCCCCAGCACGTAGCGGAAGTCCTGCGGAAAGTCGAGGAACAGCGGCAGCTCGGTCGAGCCGGGGTTGCCGAAGATGGTGGTGATGCCGAGGCCGCGCAGCAGTTGCAGCACGGCTTCGCGGACGGTGGGGTGGTCGGACATGGCAGCTCGGGTGGCGGGGTGGAGCCTGCGATCTTCGGTCGCCCCGCTCATGCGATCAATAAAATGATTCGGATAAGAACCATTCGCCCAATGCATATCAACGAGCTCGACCTGAACCTGCTGCGCCTGTTCGATGCGGTCGGCCGCACGCGCAATGTGAGCCGCGCGGCCGATCTGCTGGACATCAGCCAGCCGGCCGCGAGCCAGGGCCTGGCGCGGCTGCGCAAGCTCTTGAACGACCCCTTGTTCGTGCGCGCGGGCGCCGGCGTGCGGCCCACGCCCAGGGCCGAGGCGCTGGGCAGCGCGGTGCGCGAGGCCCTGGGCCTGCTGGAGCAGGCCCTGCAGGCGCAGCAGCATTTCGATCCGGCCAGTGCGCGCCAGGTGTTCCGCATCCACTTGAGCGACATCGGCGAGGCGCGCTTCCTGCCCGAGCTCATGGCGGCGCTGCTGCGCGCCGCGCCCGGCGTGCGCGTGGAGAGCATGCCGCTGCCCGCGAACGAGATCGCCGACGCACTGGACGCGGGGCGCATCGACCTGGCCTTCGGTTTCCTGCCGACCGTGCAGGGCACCGAGCAGGTGGCGCTGCTGCGCGACCGCTACACCGTGCTCGTGCGCGCGGGCCATCCGCTGCTGCGCGCCCGTCGCCCGCGTGGCGACGGCCTGCAGTGGCTGCGT
>DATKFT010001156.1:0-11373 GCA_035544335.1 Pseudorhodoferax sp. | reverse complement strand
ACATGGACCATGCGCGTGAGCCGCCCGTCGCAGGGCATGTGGATGCGGTGGTAGTCGCGCGGACTCAGGTACAGCGTCGCGAAGCTGCCATGGCGGAAATGCGCGGCCAGCGCCGCGTCGCCGCCCACCAGTGCGCGCGTGGAATAGGCATGGCCCTTGGCCTGGAAGATCTGGTCGTCCTCGATGCGGCCGAACTGGCTGATGGCCCCGTCGACCGGGCAGACCAGGTCGGCCTGCGCCAGCGGCCGCGCCCCGTCCTTGAGCGCGCGCGTGAAGAACTCGTTGAAGCTGGGATAGGCCGCGATGTCCGGATCGGCCGCCTCGGCCATGTCGACACCGTACTTGTTCACGAACCAGCGGATCAGCGCCGTGGTGCGCGCACCGCGTCGGGCCGACGCCACCTTGCCGGCGAATCGCGTCAATCGGTGCTTGGGCAGCAGGTATTGCGGCAGGACGGCAAGGCGGTCGGACAAGTGGGCGCTCTCTTCGGTGGGGAGATTCGAGTGTAGCCCGCAGCCCCATGGCCCCGCATGCCCGGCCGGCCCGCGCCGGCGACGACAATCGGACCATGGCCGCCGCCCACCGCATCCCGCCCATCCAGTGCCTGCTGACCTTCGAGGCGCTGGCGCGCCTGCGCAGCGCCACGCTGGCGGCCGACGAACTCTGCGTGACGCCCAGCGCCGTCAGCCACCGCATGCGCCAGCTCGAGCAGAGCATCGGCAGCAAGCTGTTCGGCCGCGCCGACTTCTCGCTGACCACCGAGGGCAGCGAGTACCTGGCCCATGTGCGCGAAGGCCTGGCGCTGCTGTCCCGCCTGCCCGGCGCGCAGCCGGCCTCGGGCAAGCGCAAGCTGCGGCTGGCGGTCACGCCGACCTTCGCGCGCGCGATCCTGATCCCGCGGCTGCGCCAGTTCACCGAGGCCTATCCCGAGATCGACCTGCTGCTGCAGGTCAGCATCCCGCTGCTGGACGTGGTGGCCGAGGACGCCGACCTCATGGTGCGCTTCGGCGCCGGCCGCTATGCCGATGTCGAGCATCTGCTGCTCGCGCGCGACGAGGTCACGCCGCTGGCCGCCCCGGGCTATCTGCGCGAACAAGGGCCGTTCGTGCAGGCCGAGGACCTGGAAGGGCAGCGCCTGCTGCGCTCGGCGCTGGACCCCTGGCGCACCTGGTTCGCCGCGCAGCGGCTGGACTGGCCCGAGCCGGCCGAAGGCTCGCAGTTCAACGACGTGGGCCTCATGTGCGATGCCGCCGCGGCCGGCATGGGCATCGCGCTGGTGCGGCTCAAGCTGGCCGCGCCCTGGCTGGACAGCGGCGCGCTCGTGCGCCTGGGCACCACACTGCCGTTCACGCGCAGCGTGCCCAGCCCGCATGCGCACTACCTGTGCTGGCGCACGGGCACCATGGACCGCTGGGAATGCGCGGCCTTCGCCGACTGGTTGCGCCAGGCACTGGCCTGAAGCCGCTTCACGGCCGGCGTGAACATTCCTCAGCCGCGCGTGCAGCGGCTGGCTTACAGTCTGGCCGCCCCCTGGAGAACCCCATGGCCGAGACCACCCCGCCTCCTGCCCAGACCCTGGCCGCGCTGCGCCGCGTGCTGCCCGCGCATGCGCTGCTCTCGCAGCCCGAGGACACCGTCCCCTACGAATGCGACGGCCTCACGGCCTACCGCCAGCGCCCCATGGCCGTGGCCCTGCCCGAGACCTACGAACAGGTGCAGGCCGTGCTCAGGACCTGCCATACGCTGGGCGTGCCGGTGGTCGCGCGCGGCGCCGGCACCGGCCTGTCGGGCGGCGCCATGCCGCATGCCCAGGGCGTCACCTTGTCCATGGCCAAGTTCAACCGCATCCTCAAGATGGACCCAGTCAGCCGCACGGCCGTCGTGCAATGCGGCGTGCGCAACCTGGCCATCAGCGAGGCCGCGGCGCCGCACGGCCTGTACTACGCGCCCGACCCCTCCAGCCAGATCGCCTGCACGATCGGCGGCAACGTGGCCGAGAACTCGGGCGGGGTGCACTGCCTCAAGTACGGGCTGACCGTGCACAACGTGCTCCAGATCAGCGGCTTCACGGCTGAGGGCGAGCCCGTCACCTTCGGCAGCGCGGCACTCGACTCGCCGGGCCTGGACCTGCTGGCGCTGGCCATCGGCTCCGAAGGCATGCTGGCCGTGGCCACCGAGGTCACCGTCAAGCTCGTGCCCAAGCCCATGCTTGCGCGCTGCATCATGGCCAGCTTCGACGACATGCGCAAAGCCGGCGACGCGGTCGCCGCCGTGGTCGCCGCCGGCATCATCCCGGCGGGGCTGGAGATGATGGACAAGCCCATGACGGCCGCCGTGGAAGACTTCGTGCACGCCGGCTACGACCTCACGGCCGAGGCCATCCTGCTCTGCGAGAGCGACGGCACGCCCGAGGAAGTCGAGGAAGAGATAGTCCGCATGAGCGCCGTGCTGCGCGCCTGCGGCGCCACCGCCATCGCGGTGAGCCAGGACGAAGCCGAGCGCCTGCGCTTTTGGAGCGGGCGCAAGAACGCGTTCCCGGCCTCGGGCCGCATCAGCCCGGACTACATGTGCATGGACTCGACCATTCCGCGCAAGCGGCTGGCCGACATCCTGCTCGCCATCGCCGAGATGGAGAAGAAGTACGGCCTGCGCTGCGCCAACGTGTTCCACGCGGGCGACGGCAACCTGCACCCGCTGATCCTGTTCGATGCCAACGACCCCGACCAGCTGCACCGCTGCGAGCTGTTCGGCGCCGACATCCTGGAAACCAGCGTCGCCATGGGTGGCACCGTGACCGGCGAGCATGGCGTGGGCGTGGAAAAGCTCAACAGCATGTGCGTGCAGTTCTCCGCCGAGGAGAACGCGCAGATGCTGGGCATCAAGGCCGCCTTCGACCCCAAGGGCCTGCTGAACCCGGGCAAGGTGATCCCCACGCTGAACCGCTGCGCCGAGTACGGCAAGATGCTCGTGCGCGGCGGCCAGATCAAGCACCCCGACCTGCCGCGCTTCTGAGCCGCATGGACGCGTTGCGCGGACTGGCCTGGCTGCTGGCCCTGCAATCGGCGGGCGAGCTGCTCGCGCGCGGGCTGCACCTGCCGTTTCCGGGCCCTGTGGTCGGCATGGTGCTGCTGCTCATCGCCTTGCGCTGGGAGCTCGTGCGCGCGCCGGTCGCGGCCTGCGCCGATTTCCTGCTCGCCCATTTGTCGCTGCTGTTCGTGCCGGTGGGTGTGGGCGTGATCGTGCACCTGCCGCTGCTGGTCCAATACGGTGGCCGCATGTTGGTCGTGCTCGTGGTGTCGACCTGGGTGGGCCTGGCCGTCACGGCGCTGGTGCTGTACGTAGGCCGGCGCCAGCCACCGCAGTGAGAACACCATGGCGCAGTTCGTCGAACTCTGGGTCTACCTGTCCGCCACGCCGCTGTTCGGGCTCACGGCCACGCTGGTCGTCTACGTGCTGGCCCAGGCCGCCTATGCCCGCCTGGGCCACGCCCCCTGGGCCAACCCGGTGCTCTGGAGCGTGCTCAGCATCGGCGCCGTGCTGCTGGCCACGCGGCTGCCCTACCCCACCTACTTCGCGGGCGCACAGTTCATCCACTTCCTGCTGGGCCCGGCCGTGGTGGCGCTGGGCTGGCCGCTGTGGCAGCGCCGTGCCGAGCTGCGCCAGCGCTGGGGCCGGCTGCTGCTGGCCGCGCTGGCCGGTGGCGGCGCGGCCTGCGCAACGGCCGTGGTGCTGGGCCGCGCGCTCGAGCTGCCGCACGAGGTGGTGCTGTCGATGGCGCCCAAGTCGGTCACCGCGCCCGTGGCCATGGGCGTGGCCGAGGCCATCGGCGGCATTCCGGCGCTGTCGGCCGTGTTCGCGGTGCTGACCGGCCTGGTCGGCGCGCTGAGCGGCAAGTACCTGTTCGACGGGCTGCGCATCGCGCGCGACCCGGCCGGCTGGCGTGCGCGTGGCTTCGCGCTCGGCACGGCCGCCCATGGCATCGGCGCGGCGCGCGCGCTGCAGGTCGATGCCGACGCGGGTGCCTATGCCGGGCTCGCGCTGGGCCTGCAGGTGGTGCTGGCGTCGCTGCTGATGCCGCTGGTGTTCCGCTGGGTCTGAGCCGGGGTGCGCTCAGACTGCGCGTGCGGCGTGCAGCAGGTCCCGCGTGCGCAAGGCCTCCTGGCGCGCCGCTGCGGCGAAGTCGTCGCCCGAAGATGCGTACAGGATCGCCCGGGAAGAACTGACCACCACGGGCCCCGTGGTCTGTGCGCTGTCGCCGCGCCAGGCCGCGCGCACCGTGGCCACGGCGTCGCCGCCCTGTGCGCCCACACCCGGGATCAGCAGCGGCACCGTGGGCGCCAGTGCGCGCACGCGCTCGAGTTCCGACGGGTAGGTCGCGCCGACCACGAGACCGAGCTGGCCGTTGCGGTTCCACGGCCCCTGCGCCAGACCGGCGATGTGCTCGTACAGCCGCGGCTGGCCGTCGACGCCGGCCAGGCTCTGGTTCTGCAGGTCGTCGCCGCCCGGGTTGGAGGTCCGGCACAGCAGGAAGGCACCCTTGCCCGCGTAGCGCAGATAGGGCTCGACCGAATCGAAGCCCATGAAGGGCGACAGCGTGACCGCGTCGGCGCCGTAGCGCTCGAAGGCCTCGATGGCGTACTGCTCGGCCGTGGAGCCGATGTCGCCGCGCTTGGCGTCCAGGATCACGGGAACATGGGGCGCCACGGCACGGATGTGGGCAATCAGGCGCTCGAGCTGCGCCTCGGCCCGGTGCGCGGCGAAGTAGGCGATCTGCGGCTTGAACGCGATGGCCAGATCGGCCGTGGCCTCGACGATGGCGGCGCAGAAGTCGTAGATGCGGCCGGCATCGCCGCGCAGGGCCGCCGGAAAACGCGCGGGGTCGGGGTCCAGGCCCACGCACAGCAGCGAGCCATTGCGCTGCTCGGCACCGCGCAGCATGTCGAGGAAAGTCATGCCGCAATTCTACGAAGGGCGACGAACCGGGCCTGCCGCTACCATCGGCCGCCTATGCAGGCATTGAGCACGAGACAAGCCGCCATGCTGGTGGCGCTCACCCTCGTCTGGGGGCTGAACTGGCCGGTCATGAAGATCGGCGTGACGGGCTACCCGGCGATCACCTTCCGCGTGATTTCGCTGTGGATCGGCGTGCCCTTGCTGGGCCTGGGCCTGCTGGTACTGCGCCAGCCGCTGGCCGTGCCGCGCCGCTACTGGCGCGAACTGTTCTGGCTCGGCGTGACCAACATGTTCGTCTGGCATGCGCTCATGGTGCTCGCGGTGCAGGCGCTGTCCAGCGGACGCGCGGCCATCCTGGGCTATTCGATGCCGATCTTCTCGGCCGTGTTCGGCGCGCTGTTCTTCGGCGAACGGCTGCGCGCCCGCGCCTGGGCCGGCGTGGCCGCAGCCGCGCTGGGCGTGCTGCTGCTGCTGTGGCACGAGCTGTCCAACATGGCGGGCCGGCCGATCGGCGTGCTGCTGGCGCTCGTGGGCGCGGCGACCTGGGCCATCGGCACGCAGAAGATGCGCCGCCACCACATCCCCGTGTCCACGCCCGCGCTGGTGTTCTGGATGACGGCCATGAGCGCCTGCATCATGACCGTGCTGTCCTGGCTGTTCGAGCGCCAGCACTGGATGGCGCCGACGCCCGCGGTCTGGGGCGCCATCCTCTACAACGGCGTGCTGATCTTCGCGCTGGCACAGGTGGTCTGGTTCTCGCTGGCGCGGGCCCTGCCGCCCGTGGCGTCCACATTGGGCGTCATGATGATCCCCATCCTGGGCGTGTTCAGCGGCGCCTGGTGGCTCGGTGAATCCCTGCACTGGCAGGACTGGGCGGCCATGGGCCTCATGGTGCTGGCCATCGCCTCGGTGCTGTGGCCCGAGCGGCGGGCCGTCAAAGGGTCTTGACGGTTTTGACTGTTTCCATGGCCAGGCACAGGTCGGCCCAGGCCTTGGCTTTCTCGGGCAGGCTGCGCAGCAGATAGGCCGGGTGGTAGCTGACGACCACGGGCACGCCCTCGTAGCGGTAGACCTTGCCGCGCAGCCGGCCCAGCGGCAGGGTCTGCACGTCGGGCACGCTGCCGGCCAGCAGCGACTGCACGGCAAAGCGGCCCACGGCCAGGATGATCTTGGGCTGCAGCAGCGCGATCTGCCGCTTGAGGAAGGGCTCGCACTGCGCGACCTCGTCGAGCGCGGGGTTGCGGTTGCCGGGCGGGCGGCACTTGAGCACGTTGACGATGAAGGCCGACTGCTGCGCGGCCTGGGCCTCGCCGTGCCGGCTCACACCGACGGCACGCAGCATGTTGTCCAGCAGCTTGCCGGCCTGGCCCACGAAGGGCTCGCCGCGCAGGTCCTCCTGCTCGCCGGGCGCCTCGCCGACGACAAGCCAGTCCACGCGCGGCGGCACCGACGCCTCGGGGGCGGCCGGTCCAACGCCGAACACGGTGTTCTTGCGCGACTCGCAGAGCTTGCAGGCCGTGCAGTCCGCCACCGCCTGCTGCAGTGCCTGCCAGTCCATGGCGGCGACCGCGCTGGCACGGCCCTCGTCCACGGAGCGCAACGGGCGCACGACGGCCGGAGCCGACACGGGCGCCGGCGCCGGCCTGGCCACGACCGCGGGCGCCGCGGGCCTGGCGGCCTCGGGCGTCGCCCGCGCCTGCACGGCGGGAGCGGCTGAAGCCGCGGGAGGCGACGCCGCGGGGGCCGCCGGGGTGGAGGGCTCGGCTTCGACCGGCGGCACGGGCGCGTCCGGCCACCAGACGCGCACATGCATCTCCTGCAGCATCGCGCGCTGGCGCGCATCCAGGTCCAGGGCCATCAGCAGCGCAGGCTCACAGTTGCAGACTCATGACGATCGCGTCCTCGCGCTTGAACGCGCTGTCCGGGTAGTAGCCCTTGCGCACGCCGACACGGCGAAAACCGTGGGCCGCATAGACCTGGAAGGCGCGCAGATTGCTCACGCGCACTTCCAGCCACAGCCACTGGGCCTGCTGGCCGCGCGACCACAGGGCCAGCGCGTCGAGCATGGCGCGGGCCCAGCCACGCTGCTGGTGGACCGGCGCCACCGTGATGTTGAGCAGATGGACTTCGTCCACGCCCTTCATGGCGACGAAGTAACCCAGCACCTCGTCGCCGCCGAGCAGCAACTGGGCCTGGTAGCCGCTGGCCAGCGCGTCCTGGAAATTGCGCCGTGTCCACGGATGGGTATAGGCCTGCAGCTCGATCGCCAGGACCGCGTCCAGCCAGGCCTCGGTCATGGGCTCGAAACGGGCCTCGCCCTCCCCGTGCGGCTGCGCGCTCACCGCGCGGTCCTCCGTGCAAGGAACTCCGGGTGCAGGCGCCGGGGGAACGACCGGGCGGTGCTCACAGCTCCACCTTCGCCTGCGGCTTCGGCGCGCGCGCCTTCGGGCGGCCGGGCGGCGCTCACTGGTGTACCTTCGCCTGCGGCTTCGGCGTGCGCGCCTTCGGGCGGCCGGGCGGCGCTCATGCAGCCACCTTGTCGGCCATGCGCTCGGCCGTGGTCCGCGCCACCTTGTCGCGGATGTAGCGCGGCAGCGCCGCATGGGCCGGCACGGCCCCGCCCTCGGCCAGCAGCTGCGGCGCCAGGCGCAGCATTGCGGCAGCGGTCGGCAGCACGGCCAGGCCGGGCACGCCGGCCAGCCGCACGCCATAGGCCGCCGCGGCAGTGCCTGCCAGCGTGAAACCGGGCGGCACGGCCAGCGCCTCGGGCGCCAGCAGCTCGAAGTCGCCATCGCGCAGCCAGCGGCCGTCCACGCAGCGGTAACGCCCCGCATAGACCTCGTCCATGCGCGCGTCGAGCGCGGCCACGACCTCGGTGGCACCGGCTTCGTGCCGCGCCTGTTCGGCCACGGCCAGCAAGGTGTCGACCGGCAGGACCGGCACGCCCTCGGCGCGCTGCGCCTGCGTGCCGAACGCTAGCCCCTGGGCCACCGCGCAGGCCGTGCGCAGGCCCGTGAACGAGCCCGGCCCGCAGCCGAACGCGATCGCATCGAGCTGCGCCAGCGCGAGGCCGGCTTCTTTGAGCAGATCCAACACCATGGGCAGCAGCGTGGCCGAGGCCTGCGCACCGCCGGGGCCGCTGCGTTCGAACACGCGCGCGCCGTCCTGGACGGCCACCGACAGGCTTTCGGTGCTCGTGTCGAAGGCGAGCAGCCGGAGGCCGGGGGGAACGCTGCGCATGCCGTGGTGCATGGGCGGATTATCCGCTGGGGCGCCGGTAGACTCGCGCGCCATGTGGTTGTCGTTTTTCCGGCTGGCCCCGCTGCTGGCCAGCCTGTCCCTGGCTGTGCCCGCGCCGGCCCGCGCCGAACCGCCGCTGCCCGCCGGGGTGGCCACCGCGCTGGCCCGCGCGAAGGTGCCGCGCGACGCCGTGGCACTGCTCGTGCAGCCCCTGCAAACCGGCGCACCGCGGCTGGCGCACCGCGTGGATGCGGCCATGAACCCGGCCTCGGTCATGAAGATGGTGACCACGCTGGCAGCGCTGGACCGGCTCGGCCCGGACTACACCTGGAAGACGCGCTTTTACGCCGACGGCCCCGTGGCCAACGGCACGCTGGACGGCAACCTGTACATCCAGGGCGGCGGCGATCCCAAGCTCGTGCTCGAGCGCGTGGACGCCACGTTCCGCAGCTTGCAGGCCCTGGGTGTACAGCACGTGCGCGGCGACATGGTGCTGGACAACAGCATCTTCGAACTGCCGGTGCACGACCCTGCGGCCTTCGACAACGAGCCCCTGCGGCCCTACAACGTCGCGCCCGACGGCCTGCTGGTCAACTTCAAGGCGCTCATCCTGCGCTTTCAGCCGCAGGCCGACGGCACCGCCCTGGTGCACAGCGAGCCGCCGCTGGCCGGCGTGGCCATTCCGCAGCGGGTGCCGCTGGCCACGGGCCAGGCCTGCGGCGACTGGCGCGCAGCCCTGCAGGCCGATTTCTCCGATCCCGGCGCCGTGCGCATCGCTGGGCGCTACCCCGCGCGCTGCGGCGAGCGCGACTGGGCCGTGGCCTATGTGGAGCCGACCAGCTACGCACAGCGTGCGCTGCGTGCGCTGTTCGAGGCGGCCGGCGGCCGCTTGGACGGCCTGGCCCGCAACGGCAGCACGCCGGCCCAGGCCCGTCTGCTGCTGGAGGCGCCCTCGCTGCCGCTGGCCGAGGTCATCGCCGACATCAACAAGCGCAGCAACAACGTCATGGCCCAGCAGCTGGTGCTGACGCTGGGCGCGCTGCGCCATGCACCCGCGCGCATGGCCGATGGCCGCGAGGCGATCGGCCAGTGGTGGACCGGCTTCGTGGGACCGCGGCAGCCCGCGCCGGTGCTGGACAACGGCGCCGGTCTGAGCCGCGACGAGCGCATCACGACGGCGGCCCTGGGCCAGATGCTGCAACGCGCGAGCCAGCTGGCGGCGGCGCCGATCTACCTGCAGTCGCTGTCGATCGCGGGCGTGGATGGCACGACCGAGCGCATGCGTGAGCGCGGACTGTCCGACGTGGTCGGCCGGGCCTGGCTCAAGACCGGCTCGCTGCGCGACGTCGCCTCGGTGGCCGGCTACGCCCAGGGCCGCAGCGGCCAGCGCTACGTGGTCATCGGCCTCGTCAACCACGCGAACGCGGCCGCCGCCAGGCCGGCGCTGGACGCCTTGCTGCAGTGGACGGTGGACGACGAGCACTGAGCTGCGGCGAATGCGCCGACTCTTGCGCACAACGAACCGGCCAGATTCAAGCCGAAATTCGTGAAATCCGCGTAACAAATCCGTCCAAGGGTCGCATCGGCGTTAAATTGTTGCTGCTGCGTGGCGCGCAGGGCCGTCCCGGTTCCGGTGGTCGCCCTGCAGGCCCAGCCCGCAGCAGAACCACCCGGCGTCCGCGCCCTTCACCCTGCTCCGTGCCATGCCCGCCAAGCTCCACTTTCTCCCCGCCCTGACCGCAGCCTTGCTGCTGACTGCCTGTGGAGGCGGCGACGGCGACGCGCCACGCTCGCGCCTGGTGTCCTTCGGCGACAGCCTCAGCGATGTGGGCAGCTACCGCACGCCCGGCATCGCGGGCCTGGGCGGTGGCAAGTACACCGTCAACGGCACGACCGACGGCATCTGGATCGAGCAGTTCGCGGCCAAGCTGGGCCTGCCTGCGCCCTGCGCCGCCCAGACCGGCCTGCAGGCCAGCGGCGTCTTTGCCGCGCTGGCCGCAGCCGTGAGCAACCACCCGGCCTGCCTGGCCTACGGCCAGGGCGGCTCGCGCGTGCGCGATCCGATCGGCCCGGGCAACGCGGCACTGCTGGCATCGCCGGACCCGGCGACCGCCGCCTCCGGGCAACTGGGCCAGCTGACGGTGCCCGTGAGCCAGCAGATCGACAACCACCTGGCCGCGCACGGCGGCCGCTTCACGGTGGAGGACCTGGTCACGGTGCTGGCCGGATCCAACGACGTGTTCCTGCAGCTCGCCACGGCGGCCGCGGGTGCCCAGACGCCCGAAGCGGCCGTGCAGGCCATGGTGCAGGCGGCCAGCGATCTCGTGGCCCTGGTCAAGACGCGGGTGCTGGCCAACGGCGCCAGCAGCGTGGTGGTGCTGAACCTGCCCAACATCAGCGCCACGCCAGCCCTGCTCGCGCAGCCGGCCGCCGCGCGCCAGCTGGCCGACGGCATGACGCAGGCCTTCAACGCTGCGCTGGCCGCAGGCCTGTCCGGCACGGCAGGTGTGGTGCTGGTCGACGTCTATGCCGAGAACTCGCGCCAGGCCGCCAACCCTGCGGCCTATGGCCTGTCCAACGTCACCGTGCCCGCCTGCACCAACACCTTTGCGGGCGTGCCGGACATCAGCGGCTCGGCGCTGCTGTGCACGACCGCCACCACGCTGCCCAACAGCACGCGCTACCTGTTCGCCGACGACGTGCACCCCACGCCCTACGGTCACCGCCTGCTCAGCGACCTGGTGCTGGCCGCCACGGCCAAGGCCGGCTGGAACTGACAACGCCCCCTGCAACGACAAAGAGCCCCGCGGGGCTCTTTGTCATGGGGCGGCAAGCGCTTACCAGCGGTTGCGGATGCGGTCGTAGGCGTAGTCGCCGAACAGGCGCTGCAGCCTGGGACCGGTGTACAGGGCGTCCGCGAACATGTAGTCGTTGTAGTTCACGTTGGGCAGCACGGTGCTGGGCGTGCACAGCGAGGAGTTGACCTGGCCGGTGCCCAGGCCGATGCCGGGCCCCGGGTCCACCGAGGTGCAGACCACGTCGCGCGCGTTGGTCATCGAGAAATTGCTCGGTGTCTGTGCCGCCGCGTTGAAGTAGTAGGCCGCATCCAGGTACAGCAGCTTCTGCGTGACATTGCTGACCGACACCAGGAAGGCTTCGTTGAAGCGCAGGCTCGCATCG